>JAFYEU010000037.1 GCA_017544105.1 Bacteroidales bacterium | reverse complement strand
CTCGTCCATCCGTTTTTTGAAACGATAGAGCACCACGAAATAGAGGAAGGTGCAGGCGAGGCTTACCAACACGGGAATCCACTCTTTGTCGGTGAGCAGGAAGGTGAGCAGAAAGGAGGCGAGGAGCACCACAAAGGGCATCAGGTATCCTAGCACCACGGCTTTCCGTCCTGCCGACGACTGAAGGTTCAGCGTCACCACCTCTCCAATCGTAAAAGTTTGGTTATAGGGATTCTGAGCTTCTATCAGTTCCTGTTTCCGTTCAGAGGGCATGCAGATGCTTTTGGCACGGCATTGGCCGCAGGCGGAACTGATGGTGATCTCCACCAACAAGCGTCCGTCCTCTATTTTCCTGACGATGCCGTCACGGCAGATGGGTTGTGTTTCCATAATCTATTCAAAGAGGTTTTTGAACATCTCCTCCACGCGGGCAATGGGGATCAGTCGGAGGTTATAGTCTTTGGGGTTGATACCTTTCATATTGTATTTGGAGACAAACATGCGGGTGAATCCGAGTTTGTCGGCCTCGGCGATGCGTTGGACGATGCGCGACACCGGGCGCACCTCGCCGTTAAGGCCCATCTCGCCGGAGAAGCAGGTTTTGGCATCGATGGCGATGTCGGTGGCGGAGGAGAGGATGGCGGCAACTACGGAGAGGTTGATGGCAGGGTCCTCCACGCGCAGGCCGCCCGCGATGTTGAGGAACACATCTTTGGCGCCCAGTTTGAAGTTGCATCGTTTCTCCAGGACGGCCAGCAGCATGTTCATCCGGCGGATGTCGTAGCCGGTGGCGGAGCGTTGCGGCATGCCATAGACGGCAGTGCTGACCAACGCCTGCACCTCAATGAGCATGGGGCGATTGCCCTCCAGGATGGTGGCGACGGCCGTGCCGCTGTAATCCTCGTCATGCTGCGACAAGAGGATCTCCGATGGGTTGTGGATCTCGTGAAGGCCGCTCTGTGTCATCTCGAAGATGCCCATTTCGGAAGTGGAGCCGAAGCGGTTCTTGATGCAGCGCACCATACGGTAGCCATAATGCTGGTCGCCCTCAAACTGCAGCACGGTATCGACAATATGTTCGAGGATCTTGGGACCTGCAAGACTGCCCTCCTTGGTGATATGGCCGATGAGGAAAACGGGGATGCCGGTGGTTTTGGAGAGATGTTGGAATTCGGCGGCACACTCCTTGAGTTGGGAGATAGAAGCCGCGGCTGAGTCTATGATGGAGCTCTGCAGCGTCTGGATGGAATCCACGATGATAAGGTCGGGTTTCTCCACCTCCACATGTTTGAAGATCTGTTGGGTGTTGGTCTCGGTGAGCACGTAGCAATGGGGAGCCTTCTCGGAAGAGAGTCGGGCGGCGCGCATCTTGAGTTGCATCTCGCTCTCCTCGCCGGAGACGTAGAGCACCTTACGGTCGCGCATGCGGAGGGCCATTTGGAGCAGGAGGGTCGATTTGCCGATGCCGGGCTCGCCGCCCAGTAGGATGATGGAGCCCGGTACGATGCCCCCGCCCAGCACATTGTCGAACTCGGTGAAGCCAGTCTGGATGCGAGGCAGCTGGGAGAGGGAGATCTCGTCGATGGGTTTTGGCGTACTTTGGAAGACCTCTACCGTGGAGCGTCCTTTGGGGGCTGGGTTCTCACGCACGATCACCTCCTCTTCAAAGGTGTTCCACTCGCCACAGGAAGGGCAGCGACCCAGCCACTGGGCCGACTGCGCCCCGCAATTCTTGCAATAATATAGGGTTTTGTTTTTTGCCATCACGAAAAATTATGGACGGCAAAGATAGAAAAATCCCTTTTGCCATGAAAACCCCTTTCTTTTTTTTGTATTTTTGCAGATTCTTTTAAAAAACAATATCCGATACTATGTATAGAACTCATACCTGCGGTGAACTGAACGCCGCCAACATCCAGCAGACTGTCACTTTGTGCGGCTGGATTCAGAAAATCCGCCACTTGGGCGGCATGATCTTCATTGACTTGAGAGACCGCTACGGCATCACCCAATTAGCTTTCAACCACGAGACCCGTCCCGAGTTGTGCGCTCAGGCCGAAGAAATGGGCCGTGAGTGGGTCATCCAAGTGACCGGCCAGGTCATCGAACGCTACAGCAAGAACAAGAACATCCCCACCGGCGACATCGAGATTGAGGTGGAGACCCTGAAGGTGCTCAACAAGTCGTTAGTGCCGCCGTTCACCATCGAGGACGTCTCCGACGGTGGCGACGAGCTGCGCATGAAATACCGCTACTTGGACCTCCGTCGCCGTCCCGTGAAGGAGAACCTCATCTTCCGCCACAAGCTGGGCTTGGAAATCCGCAAGTATCTGAGCGAGCAAGGCTTCTTGGAGATCGAGACCCCCTTCCTCGTGAACAGCACCCCCGAAGGCGCACGCGACTTTCTCGTGCCCTCCCGTATGAACCCGGGCGAGTTCTACGCTCTCCCGCAGTCGCCCCAGACCCTCAAACAGCTCCTCATGATCTCCGGCATGGACCGCTATTTCCAGATCGTGCGCTGCTTCCGCGATGAGGACCTCCGCGCCGACCGTCAGCCCGAGTTCACCCAGATAGACTGCGAGATGTCGTTCATCGAACAAGAGGACATCCTGCAGATGTTCGAAGGTCTTGTCAAGGACATTTTCAAGAAATTCAAGAACATTGACATCGAGCCCATCGAGCGTATCACCTGGGCCGATGCCATGAAATACTACGGTTCCGATAAGCCCGATGCCCGCTTCGGCATGCGCTTTGTGGAGCTCAACGACCTGTTGCAGCACAAAGATTTCAAGGTCTTCAACGAGGCTGAGCTCGTCGCCGGCATCAAGGTGGACGGTTGTGGCAACTATTCCCGCAAGCAACTTGACGGCTTGGTGGAGTTCGTCAAGAGCCCGCAGGTGGGCGCCGGCGGACTGGTCTATATCCTCTGCAATGCCGACGGCACATTCAAGTCCTCTGTGGACAAGTTCTACGATCAGAATGACTTGAAGGCGGTGGCCGAGCGCTGCGAGGCGAAGGCTGGCGACCTGATCCTCATCATGTCGGGCAAGGCCATGAAGACCCGCAAGCAGTTAGGCACCCTCCGTTTGGAGATGGGCGACCGTCTGGGTCTGCGCAAGGCTGGCGAGTACAAACTCCTCTGGGTCATTGACTTCCCCTTGTTGGAGTGGGACGAAGAGACGCAGCGTTTCTATGCCATGCATCACCCGTTCACCGCACCCAAACCGGAGCATGAGTCCATGTTGGAGAGCGATCCCGGCGCTGTCAACGCCAACGCCTACGACCTTGTCATCAATGGTTCCGAGATCGGCGGCGGCTCCATCCGTATCCACGACCAGGAGCTGCAGAAACGGATGTTCAAGGCCCTCAACTTCACGGAAGAGCAGGCACAAGCTCAGTTCGGCTTTCTGATGAACGCCTTCCAGTACGGCGCGCCCCCGCACGGTGGCATCGCCTTCGGCTTCGACCGTCTTTGTGCCGTGCTGTCCGACTGCGACTCCATCCGCGACTTTATTGCCTTCCCCAAGAACAATGCCGGTCGCGACACCATGCTGCCCGCCCCGACCCCTATCGATCCCAAGCAGCTGGAAGAACTTTATATCGACATAAAACCTATCCCGAATGGAAAATAAAGAACAATACAACGCATTCAGCCTGATACAGTTCCTGTGGCGCTGGAAATGGTGGCTGCTGGCCATCTGCCTCGCCACGATGATCATCTCCCTGGGCTGCTCCATGCTGATCAAGCCGCGGTTCAAGTCCACCGCCACCATCTACGCCCCGCGTACCAACTCGACAGCGAAGATCCTGCTCAACGAGGAGAATTACAACGAGCGCTTGGACATGAAGGCCTATGCCATCGAGGAGGAGACCGAGCAGATGATGCAGCTGCTGAATGCCCAGGAGATCAAAGACTCGCTGATTTCCAAATATGACTTGGCCACCTATTACGACATCAACACGAGCAGCAAAGGCTGGAAGACCAAGTTGAACAAGGTGCTGGCCAACAATATCACCATCAAGCGTACAGAATACGGGGCTATCACCATTTCGGTGTCTGACGAGGATCCCCAGATGGCCTGCAATATGACGCAAGACATCCTTCGTTTGCTTGATACGGTCAAGAACCGTGCCGAGCATGAGCGTGCTGCCGCCTCCTACTATGCTTTGGTGGACCAATTGGACTCCATTGATCGTGAGATCGCCCGCGTGGACGACACCATCAAGCTCTGCATGGAGCATGGTGTCTATGACGTGGAGAAGCAGTCGGAACGCATGATGCAACAGTATGCGATTGCCGTCGCGGGTGGCAACACCGCTGCCATCAACCGTATCAAGGAGGAGATGAAGAATATGGCCGAATGGGGCCCGAAACTTGATGCCGCCCAGAACCTGCAGTACTTCTTCATCCAGTATCAATCCCTCTGCAAGCAGAAGATGATGGATGCCAAACTCGACATGTCGAACCGTATTCCTGTCAAGTTCGTGGTGGACAACCCCGCACCGGCCGACAAGAAATACTATCCCAAAAAGTCGATCATCATGCTCGTCTCCACCTTCTGCGTCCTTCTCTTGTCTATCCTCGTATTATTAATCTTCGAAAAAATTAATGAGCCAACTGACAGAAAGGTTGAAACAGTGGATCAGTAGGCTCACCCTACAGCACTACGTGTTCATCGGGGTCGGCGTGTTGGTGCTCCTGGTGAATGGCTTTGCCGTCATGAAGGAGTTGCCGATTATCCCCTTGATTACGGCAGTGGCCTTCTTGGTCTATGTGGTCATCTTCCGTGTGGACTTGGCCATGTACCTGATGGCTTTCAGCACTCCTTTTTCTATCGTTTTCAGTCACAAAGAGATACATCTTGGGCTCTCATTGCCGGCGGAGGCTTTCATGATTGCCATCTCCTTGATGTTTCTCTTCCGCATCCTCTATGATTTGCGGCTGGACCGGCGGCTGCTCACGCATCCTATATCCATCGCGTTATATGTCTATCTGCTGTGGATGTTGCTGACCTGCATCACCTCGGAGTTGCCGGTGGTGTCGTTCAAGTTCTGGGCTTCCAAGTTGTGGTTCACCACCTCCTGTTACTGGATGCTGATGGTGTTGGCGCAGGGCGACCATGCCAAGGCAATCCGTTTCTTCAACTGCTATGCGGCGGCCTTGGCCATCGTGGTGCTTATCACCACCATCAAGCATGCGGGGAGTGGTTTTGACAAGCATTATGCCCACTGGGTGATGAGTCCATTCTACAACGATCATACGGCGTATGGTGCCGTGTTGGCCTTCTTTCTGCCCATCACGGCAAGCTGTTTTTTTCTGCCCAAGAACAATATCTTCCAGAAAATTTACTACGCTTCACTGACCGTTCTGTTTGCCCTTGCCTTATACCTGTCCTTCAGTCGTGCTGCCTGGATCAGTCTTGTCATTGCCATGGGTATATGGGTTGTCTTGAAACTGCATATCAAATTTTCCTGGCTGGTTGTCGGAGGTCTCATCATCGGAGGTCTTCTCTATTTTTATGCCGATGACATCCTCTACAAGATGAGTCGCAACAGCCAAGACTCCTCCACCTCGTTTGTGGAACATATCAAGTCTATGTCCAACATCTCCACCGATGCCTCTAATGTGGAGCGTCTCAACCGGTGGAACTCGGCCTTCTCCATGATCAAGGAGCGGCCTGTGGTGGGGTGGGGGCCAGGCACCTACCAGTTTGAGTATGCCCCCTATCAGAAGAGTAAGTACAAGACCATCATCTCCACCAATTTCGGTGACGGTGGCAATGCGCACAGCGAATATATCGGTCCTTGCGCCGAGACCGGCATCCCTGGTGCCCTGACGGTCGTGGTGATGTTTATCATAGTCCTTTATACCGGTCTGCGCACCTACAATCATACCCAAGACCCCTACGACCGGCTGTTGGCCCTCATGATGACCTTGGCCCTCATCACCTACTTTGTGCATGGAGGCATGAACAACTTCCTCGACACCGACAAGCTGTCGTTGCCCTTCTGGGGCGCTTTCGCCGTCATCACTATGACGAATCTGAGGATGAAAGAACCTCGGCAGACAAAGGATTTCTAACAATGATTCCCGCGTATTTCTGTTTTTTCCGCACATTTCCGCATCAAAAAGATTGTATTGCGGAAAAGAGCGGATGCTGCGGAAGAAATGCGGAAACTCAAGGATACAATAAGCCATAATATTTCCGCGTATTTCGCTATTTCCGTTTATTTCCGCATCAAAGAGATTATTGTTGCACAAAAGTGCTGAAAAATGTGTATTTTTGCGACCTTTAAAAAATTGACATCAATAATGGAATTAGCAACAAAGTACAATCCCCAGGAAGTAGAAGACAAATGGTATCAATATTGGATGGAGCACAAGCTCTTTCATTCGGAGCCTGACAGCCGTCCAGCCTACACCATCGTGATTCCGCCGCCCAATGTGACGGGCATTTTGCACATGGGGCACATGCTGAACAACACCATCCAGGACATCCTGATCCGTCGTGCCCGCAAGATGGGTTTCAACGCTGTTTGGGTGCCGGGCACCGACCATGCTTCCATCGCTACGGAAGCTAAGGTTGTCAACATGTTGAAAGAGAAGGGTATTGACAAGAAAGACCTTACCCGTGAGGAGTTTTTGAAATATGCTTGGGAGTGGAAGGAGAAACATGGCGGCATCATCCTCAAGCAGCTCCGCAAGTTGGG
>JAFYEU010000036.1 GCA_017544105.1 Bacteroidales bacterium | reverse complement strand
GTACGTCTACGACCACTAAGGGTAACTCTACCATCACGGCCAAGCCGAGAGCTTCGCTCTTGAGGGAGAGGCCGGGACCGGAGGTGGAAGTGCAAGCCAATGCGCCAGCGTAGGATGCTCCAATGGCGGAACAAACACCAGCAATCTCGTCTTCTGCTTGGAAGACTCTTGCACCTAATGATTTATGCTTGGCTAACTCTACCATCACATCCGTAGCAGGGGTGATAGGGTAGGAGCCTAAGAACAGTCTGCGACCGGATTTCTCGGAGGCAGCCAAAAGACCCCATGCGGTGGCGACATTACCGGTGATGTTGCGGTAACGACCCTTCGGCATCTGGTCGGCATGCGCAATCTCGAAGATATGGGAGTGCATCACCTCCAACTTGTCAGCATATTCGTAACCTTCCGTCAGCACGGCCTTGTTCAACGTCACGACCTCGGGCTTCTTGGCGAACTTGCGCTCCAGATAAGCGTAAGTCTGGTCCAGTTTCTTGTGCGTGGCGTAGAAGATGATACCCAGGGCAAACATGTTACGACAACGGTCGGCCGTCTTCTTGTCTGCACCTTGTTCGTTTCCAATACGTTGTGTGAAAGAGGTGATGGGCGCCTTGATGATGGTGTAGGCACGCTCCATCTCATCCGTGAAAGGATTGTCATTCTCGGTGTATCCAGCCTTGGTCAGCGCCTCATCGGTGAAGGTGTCGATGTCGACGATGATGGTGGCACCCTTCTTGGCCCACTTCATGTTGGACTTCAAAGAGGCCGGGTTCATGGCCACGAGGATGTCACACTTGTCACCGGAACTGTAGATGTGGTTACCCACATGCACTTGGTATCCGGAGACACCGGCAATGGTGTTGTGCGGTGCGCGAATCTCGGCAGGATAGTCAGGGAATGTGGCAATGTCATTGCCTGTAAGAGCGGAGGCATCGGAAAACAGCGTTCCTGATAACTGCATTCCATCACCACTGTCTCCAGCAAAACGGACGACAATGTCGTCAATTTTCTTGATTTGGTCTTCTGTTGACATATTGTATTTTGAGTTTTAAAATAATAATTTCTTGAATATGTGATTGTTGGCTATCGTTTGCGCTTCAAGGGTTAACCCCATAAATGGCAGCGCAAAAGTATCAAAAAAACATCGAATAACAAAGCGAATTTATGATTCTTTTCTATGGTTAATTTTGTACTTTTGCAGGGTCAAAATGCGAAGATTATTATTGTCAGATCAGCCTACCCAGGTCGTCCTTGATGTGAACGACACCTTCGGGTGTGCCACAGATTATCATCTCTTCCTGGTGAGGTCTGACTTGCCCCCTTTGGCCTTCGCCCACCAGTGCAGCCAATGGTTCCAGGTGGATTTCTCCTATATCCAGGACTATGCTTTTGACACTACTGGCGACGAGGTGTCGGTGCCGGTGTTTTCTGCAGTCTTTCGTCCGCAAAACAATCTGCTCCTGGCGATTATTCCCAATAAGGTACTGGCGCAGCTCAGTAACCCCCAAGACAATTACACACTCAGCATCCCCCTCTTCGACGATGCCTATTACTTTCTGGGCAACAGCGGTTTCTGCCGCTATCCATGTCCCTATGATGGCTATGATTACGTTTTCCTGATTACGGTTGATAAGGAATCTGCCATTGAAGATGCGCTGACAATCCTGTACCAGCATGCTGAATTGCATACGCAGGTCATCACGGATCTTTTGACACCCCAGGAAGAGCCTGTCGCCAAGGATGCCAAGCGGAAAGGCAAAGCGAAGAAGGTCGAGAAGCAACCGTTGTATCTCTTCTTACGAAGCTGTTGCCTGGAGATCATGCGGGCGCATGATGCAATGGAAAACAACCGGATCAGCCGTTTTCTGGGACAGAATCGCCGCTTGCCCGAGGTGAATTATGTCCATCGGGTGAAGAGCATCTTCGACTTGATGCAGCAGCCGAATCCATTCAACACCCAACAAGAATCCCTTGTGATGGAATCTCTGTCTAACCAGAAACTTATCACAAGGGAGGATGTGTAAAAGGAGTGGCTTCCTTTTTATTTGTCAAACAACAGGTACATGTTGACGGCTATCATGCGGTCTTTATCGGAAGGTATGTCTGTGGTCGAGGTGCAATAGATGGAAAACACCTTCAGGTTCTTGCCGAAGTAGCTGTCGCGTCCTTTCCCGGATAAAAGATCCTGCATGATCTGCCCCTTCTCTTCGTTCAGGATGGTGTATTCCTCCAAGTTCTTGGATGGCAGGCAGTTCTTGGTGAACTTGTACAGGTTGTTATGGCTGATGAAGCTGTCATTTTGGTAACATCTGGAGAGATATTGGAGATCCTCTTTCTCTTCAGCCAGGATGTAGTACAAATCCCGAATGATGCAGTAGTTCCAGCTAGGTTGACGGACCGTTGCCAATTTCGGGTCGAGGAAGCCTTTGCTTTGCTTGAGCAAGCTGTCAACCGGATAGATGCCGTCAGGATAAAGATTTTTTAAGAGTTCAAAGTTTTCCTCCGACAGTCTGCGAAGAACCGGATGCAGGGTGTCTTCCTCCAAGATGAGGTATTGGCGGTTGTCACCGTCTCCATGCAGCAGGATGTAGGTCGCGGCGTAATCGTTGCCTTCACACTTGGCATAGCGCATCACATGCTGCGGCATGACCTTCTCGGGCAGTTCATACTTCGGTGTCTTGGAGGACACCTTGTCGGTGGGTATGTAGCCAGACAAAAAGACTTCGTTCTGGGAAGTGCGCACCTGGAAGGCGGACCAGTTCGACAAGGCCTCCAACTGGTGCAGGGAATTCAGTGCACCTTTGGTGAAGTAATTGTCCAGATAGGTCAGATAGGCCTTGTTGTTGAAGAGTATCCAGCTCTGCTTCTGGTTCTTGCGGGATAAGGTGTACAGACTCTTGAACTCCTTCTCGGAAAGCAGATTCTTGGGATGACGGTGCTGGATGAGCGCCTTCTTGATGATCTCCAAGTCGTCAGATACCGATAAGACATGGTTGAAATAGACAAACTTCAAACTTTTGTAGTTTGTGCCGTAGGTATAGATCTTGTGCTTCTCGAAGATGATGTTGTTGTTGGGGTCGATATTCAGTTTTTTTAACAACTTTCTGAAGGTGACCTTGTCGATCTGTACATTATATAATATATGCAGAGATTCTTTGCCGGGGTGTGCGGAAAGCGTGGCCGAATAGTTGCCGGATCCTAAGGAGTGATAGATGTCTTCAAAGGCAGGATAGGCATCCATGACCAGGATTTCGTTGAAGACCGGCTGCATCCTCTTGGCGCTTTTTTCCCAATCTTGATGATCATTGGCTTCCACCAGGAAGACGGCATCGTTGGGCACCACCTCTATGAGTTCGGAAACACCTTGCCGTAAAAATGTGTAGAAGAAAAAGATGCCTACAGCAATGAGCAGTACGGCCAGCAGACTTAACCAAATGAGCCAGGGACTGATTTCACGAGAATAAACTTTCATAGACTACTATTTTTACGGGTTAATACTTGATTTTTGAATAAATTGTGCTTATTGCTCCTCTTGCGGAGTGGCTTCGTTTTCTTTGGCTTCCTCTTCAAGGTCAATCAGCTGATGGTCGATCAGGATGTTGTACCAGAGAATCACCTTTTTGATGTTGGAGACATACACTCTCTCATGGTCATATTCCGGCAACACCTCTTCGAAAAAGGTCTTGAATCCTTGGTTGTCCTTGGGCATCTCCACCTTTTTGCCATCATGTTTCTTGTAGATAGCTTGGAAGACTGATTGGAGGGAAACCTCTCCGTCTTCGGTGAAGATTGCAATATTGTCCAGCGTTGCCACACCATCGTGGGAGAAAGCCGGGAAACGATGCTGGTCGTCCAAAGATTCCACGATGAAGTTGGTCTGAGTTCTGGAGATTAATTTGAATAATCCGCTTTTACCTGTGATTGATAAAATGTTACTTAAATCCATAGTCGTTAATAGTATTTGATGTTACGTTTTCTAATTGATACTAATTGGTTGTTTAATACTGTATATTCAATGCGCCAGTTGTTCTCCTTGTCGAAGTTGGCGTAGTAGTTCACCTCTTTGTTCTGGTGGAGGCGGTCCTCGTAAAGGGTCTTGAGGTTGCGTCCTTTGGGTGAGTACTGGTGGTAGGTGTATTCGATCAGCTGGTTGCCGGCCTTATAGACGCACCGGTTGACCTCATCGCCGTAATTGTCGTACTCGATCGTGGCCAATTTGAAGATCTTGCCGTCGGGCTCGTACTCCTTGATTGTGTCCACCAGACCGTTTTTGTTGTAGTGGTAGGTGGTCTTGGTGACAAACTGCCGGTTGTCTTGCGTGCTGGAGATGATGTTGCCGATGCCGTCAGTCTTATAGGCAAACGACATGACCAGGGAATCGCCATGAAAGATCTCTTCCTTCTCGAGGAAATGGTTCCGGTCATAACGATAGCAACCTTTGGTGAGAGGGTCCGAGGGCGCGCCTTTTTCTATCCACTCCGAGATCTGGTTGCGATCGTTGTAGAGATAGCGTCGGTAGATGAGGGTGTCCCCGTCGATGCCCACGTTGACAAAGCTCTCCAAAAAACCATTGGGGTTGTAGTTGTGCAGGAAATAGCGGTCGCACGTTCTGTTCGTCAGCTCCAGGGCGCGGGCGGAATCCTCCAGCGTCAAGGAGTCTTCGAACAGGTAGTAGGTGCGGCTTTCTATCTCTTGAACTTTCCCGAAGATATGGTTGCGCTGCAGGTGATTCTTGTCCGCATCGGGCGTGATCACGATGGGCGCGGGCTGCTTTCGGCATCCGGCAAGCACTATCGTCAGGATAGCAAGGGGCAGTATGACAAGGCGTTGGTTCATTATGCCGTTAGTTTTAAGCCGTTGGCTAAAGGCTAACAGCCAATAGCCAACAGCTAATAGCCTTTAAATTAAAACATGGATTCCACGAGTTTGTCGTCTGCAAAATTCGGCAAGGTGACTTTGAGGTTGGAGTTGGCCTCCATAGCGCGTTTGATGGCAAAGAGGGCGCCGTCGTTGCGGGCCCATGCGCGACGGGAGATGCCGTTGTTGACATCCCAGAAGAGCATGTTGCGCAGGCGTCTGTCGCTGTCGGCAGAGCCGTCGAGGACCATGCCAAAGCCACCGTTGATGACTTCGCCCCAGCCGACGCCACCGCCGTTGTGGATGCTCACCCACGTGGCACCACGGAAGCTGTCACCGATGACATTCTGGATGGCCATGTCGGCGCAGAAGCTGGAGCCGTCGTAGATGTTGGAGGTCTCCCGGAACGGGGAGTCGGTGCCGGAAACGTCGTGGTGGTCGCGGCCTAACACGATGGGCGCACTGATCTTGCCACTCTTGATAGCCTCGTTGAAGGCAGCGGCAATCTTGGTACGACCTTCGCAGTCGGCGTACAGGATACGGGCTTGCGAGCCGACGACCAGATGGTTGGCCTTGGCGCCCTGTATCCAGGTGATATTGTCTTTCATCTGCTGGGAGATCTCTGCCGGGGCTGTGGCGCTGATCTCACGCAGCACGTCCATGGCCAGATGGTCAGACATGTCCAAGTCTTCCGGCTTGCCGGAGGTGCAGACCCAGCGGAAAGGACCGAAACCGTAGTCGAAGCACATCGGTCCCATGATGTCCTGCACGTAGGACGGATAGCGGAAGGTGCCGTCCTCTTTCAGGATGTCGGCTCCGGCGCGGGATGCCTGTAACAGGAAAGCATTGCCATAGTCGAAGAAGTACATGCCCTTGGCGGTCAGCTTGTTGATGGCGTTGACCTGACGGCGCAGGCTCTCCTCCACGGCAGCCTTGAACTTGTCGGGTTGCTCGGCCATCATCACCTTGGCGTCTTCAAAGGAGATGCCAACGGGATAGTAGCCGCCTGCCCACGGGTTGTGCAGGGAGGTCTGGTCACTGCCCAGATCTACCTGGATGTCATGCTCGGCGCAGTACTCCCACAGGTCCACCACATTGCCCTGATAAGCGAAGGATCTGGCAATCTTCTGGGCGCGGGCTTCGTTGACTTTCTCGAACAACTCGTCGAGGTTGTCGTGCACCTCGTCCACCCAGCCTTGCTCGTAACGCTTCTGGGTGGCGGCTGGGTTGATCTCTGCGGTGATGGAGACGACCCCGGCGATGTTGCCAGCCTTGGGCTGTGCGCCTGACATGCCGCCCAGACCAGCCGTCACGAAGAGTTTGCCGCCAATCTCGCCGCCGATCTTGCGGCTGGCGTTCAACACCGTGATGGTGGTGCCGTGCACGATGCCTTGCGGTCCGATATACATGTATGAGCCGGCTGTCATCTGGCCATATTGTGACACTCCCAGGGCATTCATGCGCTCCCAGTCGTCAGGCTTGGAGTAGTTGGGGATGACCATGCCATTGGTGACCACCACGCGCGGGGCGTCCTTGTGGGAAGGGAAGAGTCCCAGCGGATGACCGCTATACATCACTAAGGTCTGCTCGTCGGTCATCTCGGAGAGATACTTCATCACCAGGCGGTATTGTGCCCAGTTCTGGAAAACGGCGCCGTTGCCGCCGTAGGTGATCAGCTCATGGGGATGCTGTGCCACCGCGGGGTCCAAGTTGTTCTGGATCATCAGCATGATGGCGGCAGCCTGACGACACTTGGCCGGGTAGGCGTCAATGGGACGGGCATACATCTCATAGTCGGGACGATACCGATACATGTAGATACGACCGTAGTCGTGCAGCTCCTTGGCGAACTCGGGCGCCAGCTGTGCGTGCAGCGACGGATCGAAATATCTTAAAGCATTGCGCAAGGCGAGTTGCTTCTCTTTCTTGGTCAGGATATCTTTGCGCTTGGGCGCATGGTTGACAGTGGTGTCGTAAGGTTTCGCTTGGGGTATGTAGGATGGGATACCTCTTCTGATGTCTTCTTGAAACTCTTGTAGTGTCATAGCTTTTGATTATTTTTTTTGAGAAATTATATTCAATAGTTATTTTACCCAGACCTCATCGATGAACAACCAGGCCTGCTCGCCGGCGCTGATATGCCAGGAGGGCAGTTTGCCATAGTTGCGCAGTTTGATCTTGACATAGCGGGCCGTGGCGGATCCCTTGACCTCTATGTCCTGAATGTGGGCTTTATCACTCCGGGTGGTGGTGATGGCTTGCGAGCCAAAGGAGGTGAAGTGTTCTCCATCGTCAGAAACGGACACTTCCATGGCGTAAGGATAGAAAATCCAGGCGCGTTGCTCCTCCAGACAGCCGGCCCCAACCTTGGTGATGGGAGTGCTGTGGTGCAGGTCGATGATCAACTCACAATCACCCGTGAAACCTTGCCAGCCACCGATGCGGTAGTTGATAGGCCCTCGCTCGTTGTCGATGAGACCGTCATTGCCACCGGCAAAATATTGCATGTTGGGATGGGTGATGTATTGGATGTCCCGGTCTTTTTGGAAAAGTTTGTAATTGGCGGTTACCACATGGCTGTAGCCAGTCTTCTCGTTGTAGGCAACAGCTTTCAAGGTGGTGGCATCCGTGAAAGTCAGAGGTTGTTGGTATAAATGTCCGTTCTCTTTGGTCGGGTTGGTGCCGTCCATGGTATAGTAAATCTTCGTGTCAGCAGCATAGTCCGGCTGGTTCTTGGGCGCATAGTTGTGGATGGTCACCGTGAATGCCTCCGAGAAGGTGGACTTGTTGGTGGACATGATGGGCGCTGGGGTCAGCTGGTCCTCAGCCGGGATGGTCTGCCGTTGATGCAGGATGGTGAGGTCGTTGAACTTCAGACACTCGGACTCGTTGTCGGTCATGAGGAACTCCAAGGTGCCACCCGTGTGAATCTGATGGTAACGGATGAACGGTGAAGCAAGACGTTTGCCGTTGTAGAGCACCTCCTTGACATAAGGCTTGTCGCTGTCCTTGGTGATCGTGAAGGTGTTGCCGTTCTCCAAATGGATGATTGCCTTGTCCATCAACGGGAAGCCTAAGGCATATTCGTTGCTGCCCGGGCAGACAGGATAGAAGCCCATGGCGCTGAAGACATACCATGCCGACATCTGGCCGCAGTCCTCGTTGCCGCACAACCCGTCAGGCTTGGAGGTGTACAACTCAGTCATGATCTGCTTGGTGTACTTTTGCGTGTATTTGTAGGTTCCCAGATAGTTGAACAGATAAGCTGCGTGGTGACTCGGTTCGTTGCCGTGTGCATATTGGCCAATCATGCCGGTGATGTCTGACTGCTGACGGCCGCTGATGTCGGAAGAGGCAGTGAAGAGAGCCTTCCAGAAACGAAGAGCTTCGGCGGGACCACCTAACATGTTGACATACTCAGGGATGTCTTGCGGAACATAGGTGGAGTATTGCCAGCTGTTGGCTTCTGTGAAATAGTTGTTGACCTCCGTCGGATTGAAGGGGGTGTAGCGACCGCCGTTGAGACGGCCATGCATGAAGTGGTCTTCGTCCAAGATGTTCTTGTATGCTTGAGCACGTTTGATGAATTCCTTGTAGATGTCGTTCTGTCCCAGGGCTTTGGCATATTGAGCGATGCACCAGTCGTCGTAGGCGTATTCCAGGTTCTTGGATACGGACTCGTTGTCGTCGATGCCGGAGATGAAGCCATTCTCGGCAAAGGCTTTACGACCGTGGGTGTCCATGCGGGCGCTGCTTACCATGGCATCCAGGAAGGCTTTCTGCTCGTCGGCAGGAATGAGGCCCTTCTGGTAGGCATCCCAGATGACCGGAATGGAATGGTAGCCGATCATGCACCATGTCTCAAAGGATGAAAGCTCCCAGATGGGCAGCATGCCACCTTGTTTGTATTGTTGCATGAAGGTGTAAAGGAAATCGGAGGACCGTTTCTGGTCGATAATGTTCAACAGGGGATGCAAAGCACGGTAGGTGTCCCAAAGGGAGAAGACCGTGTAGATGGTCTTTCCGGCATCCACCTGATGGATCTCCTGGTCCATGCCACGATAGCGGCCGTCCACATCCGTATAGAGATAAGGAGAGGTGAAACAGTGGTAGAGGGCGGTGTAGAATACCTTCAGGTACTCGGTGTTATTGCTGCTGACTTCTATCTTGCTGAGCTCTTTGTCCCATGCTTGGATAGCCTTGTCTTTGAGTTGGTCGAAACTATAGGACATGATGGACTCACGATTCTTCATGGCGCCTTCAATATCAACGGCGGAGATGCCGACGTGCAGGGTGACGCTCTTCACCTTCTTGTCGAAATAGAGGATGGCCTTGCAGTTCTCGCCGCGCACGTCATGTTCGCTGACCAGCTTGTCGTTGATATAGTACTCAATGCGCTGTACCGGCTCGGACGGGATGATGGAGAAGGCACAGTATTGGTTCGGGTTCCATGCGTCGGAGCGGCGGAAACCATAGAATTCGTTGTCACGGTGCGTGATGCCGGAGGCCAGCGTCTTGTCGCGGTGAGTCAGGTCAATGACGATGCCCCGCTCGCCTTTCTTCGGGAAGGTGTAACGGTGCATGGCTCCGTGTTGGTCGGCAGTGAGCTCCACCTTGATGCCGTTGTCCAAGGTTACCTGATAATAGCCGGCAGCGGCCTTCTCATTGCTGTGTGAGAAGGTGCAGGAGTACTCCTCATTCTTTACAGAAGCCGTCTTGAAGAAGGGCATGATGAGGATGTCGCCATAGTCGCTGCAGCCCGTTCCACTCAAATGGGTGTGACTGAAACCGTAGATGCGATTGTCGGTATAGTGATAGCCTGAACAACCATCCCAGCCGTCCAGACGGGTGTCCGGGCTGACTTGCACGGCGCCGAAGGGCACGATAGCACCGGGGAAGGTGTGACCGTGTTCGGCGGTTCCGACTAACGGATTGACATATTGGGATTGGGCGTTCAGTTGTGTGATAAGGGTGACTGCCAAACATATACAGCCAAGGGAAATACGCAGAAGGCTCTTTTTCATTCTTTTAATGTTATAAATATTCAGTATGATAAATAAAGCGGCAAATATAAAAAAAATATGGTTGCACCGCTTGCCTTCAATGCTCTTTTCACATTGACTTTAACTTTTGACTTTGACATCTTTTGGGAAAGGCTCTCAAATCACTTTGATTGCTTTGAATAGCCATAAGTGAATCGTGAACCATGATCAGTGATGGATAAAGAAGTTGTGATGGAACTCCTTTTGTCTTAGTGGTAAAACTCTTCGTGCCCTTTGTGCCTTAGTGGTAAAACTCTTTGTGCCCTTATCTCTCCGCATCCTTCGTCTTCCACATGAACACCAAGCTGATGAAGGTCCCCACGACACAGGTGATGATCATGGGAAGAGCACCATGTATCTGGGTGAACTTGATATTCTCCAGGTCGATGCCGCGGCCTTCCAATGAGAAGGTGAGCATGATGGTGAGTGCGTTGTGCAGAAAATGGGCCAGGATGGGCAGCCATAACGAGTGGCTCCAATATAGCAGATAGCCCAAATAGGCACCTAGGAGAAACCGCGGGATGAATCCGGCAAACTGTAGGTGTATGGTGCTGAAGATGAAAGCGGTAAGCCAAATGGCTAGATGCGGTTTGCGCGTCCATTCGGTCAGCAGAGGTTGCAGGGCTCCCTGAAACAGGAACTCTTCGCAGATGGCCGGCAACAAGCCCAGCACCAAGATGTTCAGGATAAGGGTAGGGTAGGTGTGTTCCTGCATCAGCTGATCCAGTACGCTATTCGCTGCGTCTTCCATCTCCTGCAAAGCCTCCGGAAGCGGGATGGCCTCATTCCACTGTCCTAATAAAGCTACCAACGGCAGGATGATGATGGAGAGGATTAGCGTGACGTTGACCAAGTGAGAGGCAGGCTTGCGGTCCGCATAGTTGAAGTGCCACCATTGACGGTCTTGGCAATAGGCGAACAGCAATGCCGGAACCAAAAATGACCCGATGGATGTTACGGCCGACTGCAGATGCAGGGCCGCTAACGGATTGCTTGCGTCTGCCACGTTTGGTGCTCCGAAGAGAAGCCAGGAGAGCAGCATGGATACCCCGGAGGCAACGATGAGCCCCATGAGGAAAAACAACGCCAGGTACAACAACTGCACCCCGCGACTCTTGTGAGCGAAAAAGGATTCCATAGCTGTGATGGATTACTTGATGAAGGCTACCACGTCTCCGCGGTGCACCTTCTTCCCTTGGCCAACCACAGCCTTGATGAGATGTCCGTCGTAGCAGGAACGTACCTCCTCATGTCCGTAGTAGGTCTGGATGAAGCAGACGATGTCGTTTTCTTTGAGATGACTGCCGATGGGCTTGGGCATAGACTGCTCCTCCACGGCAAACTCCCAGAAGAGCTGTCCGCTGACGGGCGCGATGACCGGCTTGGCATCGGGCTCTTCGGCTTTCATCTTCTCGATGATCTCCTCTTGGATGACCTCCGGCAGTTTCACCACCTTGATGACTTCACGCACATTGGACTTCTGTTTGGCGATGGCCAGCTCTTTCTCGAAGTTGCCTTTGGCACGGCCCTCTTTGTAGTCGATGTACTGACGCTCGTGCATGGCGAACTCGAAGAGCTCTTCCTCGTCTTCGCCCACATCCCAGCCGCGTTCTTCCATCATCTTGCGATATTTGGGCAGCTCGTCCGGATAGTTGTCTTGCGGAACACCATCGAAGAACTCGTAGTTGTGCTCTTTGGCAAGCTCCACGATCTCGGGAGCCAAGGTGCCGGGCAGGCGGCCACAACGGCCTAAGATCATATCCCACATCTTGTCGTCCATCTTGGAGTAGCGGGGTGCTCCTTGCGCTTGAGCGAGGATGTTCATCAAAGCGATGTTCTTCACATACTGGCTGAACGGCGTGACCAGGCCGGGTGTGCCGACACGCGGCCACACATACTGCACTTCGTCAAATAGCTTGACCAACAGCTCGTCTTCCGACAGCTCTTTCTTTCCACTCTTGCGCAGCGCCAAGTTGATGGCATCTTTCACACCCTTCAGGTCGGCCATCATGGAACCCATCATGCCGCCCGGAAGTCCGCAACCCAACAGCAGGGAGGTGGAGATCTTGTTCTTCGGCTCTATAAAGTAGCCCAGGAAGTCGTCCATGAACTTCTGCGTCAGGGCGCGCGCCTCCATGTAGGCATTCATGTTGATCTCGGGCACGTCAAAACCGTCGGCCTTCAACATGGCCTGCACGGCGATGACGTCAGGATGCACCATGCCCCAGGAGAGCGGCTCCATGGCTACATCGATGATGTCGGCACCATTGCGGCATACCTCCAAGACCGATGCCATGGAGAGACCGGGACCCGTGTGGCCGTGATATTGGATGACCAGGTGCGGGTATTTCGCTTTGATGGCTTTCACCAGCTGGCCTAACATGGTGGGACGGCCGATGCCGGCCATGTCTTTCAAGCCGATCTCCTTGGCACCGTACTCCACATATTTGTCCACGATGGACAGATAATGCTCGATGGTGTGCACCGGGGAGTGCGTGATGCTCAGGGCTGCCTGGCTGATAAGGCCGAATTCGTTGGCATATTTGATGGACAACTCCAAGTTGCGGTGGTCGTTGAGGCCACAGAAGGAACGGACAACATCCACTCCCTGTGCCTTCTTTACCTTGCACATCAGACGGCGCACGTCTGCAGGCACCGGATACATGCGCAGACCATTCAGCGCACGCTCCAACATCTGGGTCTGGATGCCACCTTCCCGCAAGGGCTTCGTCCACTCGCGCACCGCACGGTTCGGGTTTTCACCATACATCAAGTTGACTTGCTCAAAAGCACCGCCGTTGGTCTCTACCCGGGCAAAACAGCCCATCTTAACGATCACAGGTGCTATTTCAACTAACTGGTCCACACGCGGCTGGTATTTGCCCGATGATTGCCACATGTCACGATATACTAAACAGAATCTGATCTTCTTACTCATGTTTTTTATAATTTGCTTTATTTTAGATATTTAGTGTTTATTCCATTGGAGGTGCAAATGTACACTTTTTTATGGAATAATGTTCTGTCATAAAAAAAGTAAAAACAAACAGGCTTCCCAGACAACTATCAATTATCTTATCTCCTAAAATGCGTACCCGATAGCAATCTTCAGGCCGTCGCCAAAGCGCAGTTTCCTCCTTCCGGAGAACCATTCGCTATTGATGAAGCAGCCCCCGTGGGAGGTGCGCGTGGGATCGTAAATGGGAAGCGCATAGTCCACCCGGATGACGAAGAAGTCGAAGTCTAATCGCAAACCGACACCCACATCCACGGCCAGCTCTTTGTAGAACCGCTTGAAAGAGAATTCGGCATTGGGCATGTCGTCATTCTTGCGGGCAAGCCAGATGTTGCCGATATCGGTGAAGATGCCGTATTTGAAAGATCGGTACAGGGTGCCGCGATATTCCAAGTTCAGCTCTATCTTGATGTCGCCGGTGTACAGACTGTCCCGGTTGCGTTCGTAAGAGCCGGGGCCCAAGCCGCGGTAACCCCATCCGCGCATGCTGTTGCTCGTGCCCATGAAGAACCCCCGCTCGTAAGGCACGTACGATTCCTTGTCGATAGGAATGATGGCTCCCGCATTCAGACGCATGGCCCAGGCATTGTTGTTGTTGATCTTGTAGGTGTAGTTCCACGTGAACTCCAGCCGCTCCAAGGTGCTGTAATTGTACCCCGTGCTGTCCAAAGAGTTGCGACTGATGATCCATCGATGGTCAGGGGTGAACAACGCATTCAACCCTTTCAGTAACAATCCGGAAGACTCCGCATTGAAGGAGATGCGCATGTTGTGCTTGCGCTTGGTGATGGGGAAGGGAACCAGATAGTTGTAACTGTATTTCATCGACAATAATAAGAACTTGCCGAAACGGTTTTGATACGATTCCGGATAGTTGTCGATATGGAGGATGTTGGTGTAGCGCTTGTCGTTGTTGTTGATGGTCGAGAGGTCGATAGGGGAGAAGCTGTGGTTAGTGAAGAAGTTGGGACTCCAATTGTAGGTAAGGGCGGCATAGTACATCAACTTTCCGTACAATCCGGAATAGTTGACACCGAAGTCAATGGAGGTGCTGTACCGGATGCCATCACGCCGTTGGTAGTTCTTGAAGAGGAACAGCTTGGGGAAGTCCAGCGAGGCGGAGATGTTGAACTCAGGATACGAGTATGCCCGATCATGCTTGAAGAGGTTGGGGAGGGAGTAGTAGAAGTAACCGGTGGACATGTTCAAGGTCAGATGCTCTGCCCCCTTGAAAATGTTGCGGTTGGTGTAGGTGAAGGAGATCGCGGACTTGTCGTTGCGAAGGTCTAGCTGGCCTCCAATGCTGTGCACCTTCTGTCTCGTCAGCAGATAGTAGGAGTCCAGGTAGCCTTCTTTCTTGACAGAGTCCAGCAGGTCCTCGCGTTCGCGATAGAAGATGTTGATATAGCTGAAGTTGTCCAGCTGGTTCAAGGCCCGGCTGCTTCGTGTCTTGATGTTTTGGGAGTAAGGTGTTCCAGCCCGGCTGCCGATGACCGAGGCAATGACCGGATAGTTGAAGTCTTTGATGCGGTAGCCTTGCGCCAAATGAGGGGTGATGAAGTAGTAGCGCGTGCTGTCAAACTTGAACTTGGCTTGATAGAGGACCGTGTCATATTGCTGGTCCGCAGGCGCCGAAGCATCATAGTTGGTGTATATATATACATCGTTGAAATGATACTTGTAGAGATACCGGTTGGCCTTGTCCTGCTCCGGAATCTTCATGACAATCTCCAAAGAGACCGTCTTCGGGTCAGCGGCCGTGCTGTCCGCTGGCTCGTCATAGGAGACGACACAGCGGATGTTGGATTTCTCCACATAGTAATAGCCCTCGTTACGAATCAAGTTGATGATGCGGGTGAGCTCTTCGTTGATGACGTGCTCGTTGTATTGCATGCCCGGCGACAGCAGCGAGGCACGTTGGTTGAGGACGATGATTTTCTTGTATTGCGGGATGTCGATGTTGTATTGGATGCTGCTGATATGATAAGGGGCGTTCGCAGTGATGTCATAGTTGACCTTCACCTTCTTGGGGTTGGACTTTTTATGTACTACCTGGTAGTCAATCTCATTGTCGAAATAGCCTAGCTGGTTCATGACAATGTCCAATTGCGCGATGGAGTTGTCAATTTCAGCACTGTCCAGGAGCACGGGAGGCTCGCCCAGCTTGTTGCGCATCCATTGCCGGAAGCGGGTGTCCTTTAATGTCCCGTCTCTCTTTGTCCGTGGCTGTCCCGCTGCATAGCTCATCGTCTTGATATTGATGAGGTCCATGAACTTCTTGTTGGGCAACGGTCGCGTGTACGAACGGAGATTGTCAAAGTCGGGACTCTTGGCGTCATTGACAGTGACGTTGTTCTTGATGAGCATGTACTCCCTGTCCGACAATGGCCGGGTGGAACTGCAGGATGTCAGCAGCCAGGCAATCGTGACCAATATCAGATATGGAGTCAGCCGCTTCATTTGCTATGCTCTCTGGGATTGGGAATAGAAAAGATACTCGATGCTCAGGATGATCGCCGTGGTCAGCACCGTGTTGCCGAGGATCACCACCAGCGTGCGGCCGAAATGATGGAACGAGAAGGTCTCCAACATGACAAAGGTGGCCTGATGAACGAAGGAGAGGATGAAGACGAATCCCAACAGCCACCGGAAATCCTTGTAGGCCGGGGTGGGAATGTCATTGCTCTCCGTAGTCTTGCGACCATTCAGCAGATGGATGATGTACGGTCTTGCAAACATCAGGATGATGCAGGCGGCCGCGTTGACCCCTAAGGTGTGCATGAACATGTCCACAATGAAGCCCAGCACAAAGGCGATCAAATATTGGGCCGACTTGGGAATATCAAGAGGAAGCAAAAACAGCGCAAAAAGATAGATCGCGGGAGTCAGATAGCCGAACAGATGGATATAGTTGCAGATGAAAATCTGCAAGAGTAACGCTATCGTACAACGGATAATATTGGAGAGAATGTTATTCATTCTTGAAGTTGGCTTTTAAGGAATCAATCTCAGAACGATAAAGGTTCTTTACTACATACACCATATCGAGATTTTTGAAGTCAGAGGCCAATTTCACCCGGATGGTCAGGAAGGTGGCGTTCTGCTTGGTGGATACCTCCTTGACGGTTCCAATCAGAACCCCTTTGGGGTAGATGGTGGAGTATCCGCTGGTGAGGACGGAGTCGCCGATGTTGATCTCCAGATGCTGAGGCACATCCTTCAGGAAGGCAACTCCCGGGTCGTTACCATCCCAGACTAGTGTGCCGACCTGACTGATGGATGGGATTACTGCACTGATGCGGGTGTCGAGATGGGGAATCGGGATGATGGAGGAGAAGTTCTTGGACACATCGTTGACCACGCCCACAACACCCGAAGGCGAAAGCACCGCCATGTCACGCTCAATGCCGTCTTTCGATCCCTTGTCGATGATGATGTAGTTGAATGGCTTGTCCGTGGTGGAGAAGGTGACGTGCGCGTAGGTGTAGTCGTACATGCGGGTACGTGTGGTATGTACTGAGTCGGTCTCGCTCATCTGGGTCAAGGTGGTGTCTTCTTTGATGAGATACATGTTGTCACGCTCCCGCAACAGGTCCATGTTCTGCTGCACCAACTGCTCGTTTTCCTTGCTTAAGTTAAATTGACGCAGTAACTTCCCCCAGCTTTTCTCCACCGGCATGGTGATGCTCTGGCAGATGCGGGCAATCTTATAGCGGTTGTAAGACATCGAATGCCCAATCATCACAAAGCAGATAATCAGCAAGACGGCTGCAACCAGATGGTGGAAGTTGTTCTTGAAAAACTCAATGAGGTTGTTCATAATGCTCTCGGTTCTAGACTATCGGTTATCTCTGATTTTCCCGTACACAATGACGTCTTTGAACTGCCCCTGATGGAAGTAGTGCTGCCGCAGTCTTCCCTCAACTTGAAATCCCAACCGCTCCAATAACCGTATGACCTGTTGGTTGTCAGGGAAAACATCGCAGCTTATCTTGTTGAGGTTTAATGTGTTGAAACCATAGTCCAACAACAGGCAGGATGCTTCGTAGGCCAAGCCCATCCCTTGATGTGCTTTGTCCATCCGCAGGGTCTTCCAGGTTGCCCGTTGATGATGGTGGTTGATGTCGTACAAGCCGGAGGAGCCGACCAGCACGGGTGCTTTGTCAGGTGTCTCCTTGTAGAAGACCGACAGGGCCAAGTCGCCATTGCGGCAGATCTTCTCATACCATTGCTGCTGGTTGTAAGAAGAGATAGGGCTGTGGATGATGTGTGCCGTGAGGTCTGCATCCCACCGTTGTTCCATCAGGAATGGCAGGTCCTCCGGCTCCACAGGCCGCATGATAATCCGTTCACTCTCTAATACTCTCAAAACTAATCTTTTAACTGTAAACTAAAAACTTCTAACTCCTAACTGTTGACTGATAGATTTCTTCCAAACTCATAATCGGTGCCTGTATTTGCTGGGCGAGGTTGAGGATCTCCATAACGATATCAAAGGCTCCACGCTCTTGGTTTCTCATCCGTTGGATCATACTTGCGTCGATATGGTTGAACTCGTCGCGGGAAAGGGAATCTTTGATCTGCCGCATCCAGGCGATGTGGGGCGTGTTGAAGGCCATGTTCATCGGATGAAAGCTGATGACTTTGATGCCAGGGGCGGTGAAATAATCCCGATAGGGCTGAATGGACAGTCCCAGCTGGTTGTACAGGAAGCTGCCGTCCTCAAAAAAGATGGGCACTTGCAGCAACTGGGATTCCATCCAAAAAGGCCTGATCCGCGGGGCGAGGGTGGTGAAGACGTTGGAGCAGCATTGGATATGGTACTCATTATGGAGCAGATGGGCGGTGTCGGTGACCTCAAAGGCCCGGTGCGAGCGGGTGCAGGTAGCCTCCGGCGCGAAGGAGAGGCAGGTCTCAATCACTTCCCGGAAGCTGTCACCGTGCGAGGAGCCCGGCAGGAAGTTGGGGTGGATGCCCCGCTGGAGACGCCCCGCCTCAAACTCCCGCTGGATAATGGCTGAGTCATGCGTGACAAACACGGTGAGCTTCAGCATGTCCAACGGCAGCCTCCGGAAGTAGTCGTCAATCACAGCCTCCGAAGCCCAGTCGATGTCTGAGGTGAAACAGAAGACGGGCCGCTCATCCCATAGGTGAGGTGCGGCGGCCCGCTCCAGTCTTTCTGCCATTTGTTGGTCCAGCTCCATGATGAACGGGACTTGCTATTTCATCTTCTCTGCAAATTCTCTGCCGGCACGGAGACACGCGATGTTGGTGTTGACCACATCGTCACCCTTGCGGGCGAAGTTCTCACGCACGGCGGCCTCGATCTCCTCGAAAGGAAGCTGCAGATACGGGGAGGCGGCACCCAGGATGACCATGTTGGCCGAACGGGCAGAGCCTAACTCGGAGGCGATCTTGTCAGCATCGATGACAACCTTGTTCTTCAAACCGTCCAAGGTGGCATTCAGCTTGTCCACATCCGGATAGTTCGGGATGTTGATGAAAGGCTTGCTGTTGGTGATCAACCAGCCCGTCTCAGGGTTGAGCCAAGGCAGATAACGCAAGGACTCCATCGGCTCCACGGAGATGATCATGTCGGCCTTGCCCATGGGGATCAGGTCGGATGCGATCTCGTGGTCGGAAAGACGGAAGTGCGACTGCACATCACCGCCACGCTGGCTCATGCCGTGTACCTCGGCTTGTTTCATGTACATTCCTCTTTTGACGGCTGCATAGCCTACGATGGTGGCGATGGAGAGGATGCCTTGTCCGCCTACACCTGCTAATATAATGTCAATTTTCATTTCTGTTCTATTTTTTTGATTAATGTGATATTTGGCCTTTGGCTGTTAGCCATTAGCCATTGGCTGTTGGCTAACTGCTAACTGAAAACTATTAACTGTTAGCTTTTTTTGCGGCCTGTTGTTTCTTCATGCGACGGCTGAGGGTCTGGATGCACTCACGCGTCGGGATGATGACGGAGACACCTTCGTAGGCGAGTTCTTTCTTGATGAGTTCAACGTTAGCGTCGTGGTCTTTCTTCAACGGGGTGATACGGTGGATGTGCTCCTCATTGACGCCCAGGCCTTTGCAGATCTCGCCCAGTACGCCCAGTGCGTGGGAGTCCTGACCACCGGTCATGCCCGTGGTGCTGTTGTCGAGGATCATCACCGTGACAGGCGTGTTCTCATAGACGCAGTCTAACAGGGAGGTCATGCCGCTGTGCGTGAAGGTGGAGTCGCCAATGACGGCCAGCACAGGACGCAAGCCAGCGTCGGCGGCACCCTTGGCCATCGTGATGGAAGCACCCATGTCCACAGTCGTGTAGATGGCGTTGTAAGGAGGCAGCGCACCTAAGGTGTAGCAGCCGATGTCGGCGAAGACTTTGCCCTTGCCGTGCTCGGCCATGGCCTCGTTGATGGCCAGGTAGGAGTCGATGTGCGGACAGCCGACACACAAGGCCGGGGGACGCGGAACCACAAGCTCCGGAACGGGCATGCCGTAGGTGTCGGGAAGACCGAGCGCCTTGGCGATCAGGTTCGGGTTCAACTCGCCGTCGCGAGGCAGCGCACCACTCAAACGACCGATGATGTTGCCTGTGCGGTTCAAGACGCCGCGTACCTGCTCCTCGATGAAAGGATAGCCCTCTTCGGCCACCAAGACCGTCTCACACTCGTCTACCATCTTGGCGATGAGCTTGGAAGGAAGCGGATATTGGGAAATCTTCAGGACAGGGTAGGGGCATTGATGATTCTCGAAGTTCTCCATCAGGTAGTTGTAAGCGATACCGGAAGCGATGATACCCATCTTCTTGTCGGCACCGTCGATGTATTTGTTGAACGGGGAATTCAAGGATTCGTTCTCGAAAGCCTCCTGCTTGCCCAATAAGCTGCGATAGTGCACGCGGGCGTTGGCTGGCAACAGGATGAACTGTTTCGGGTTCTCCTCAATGTGCAGCGGGTTCTGCGGACGGGCCTCCTTGCGCTCCACACCTGCGCGGGAGTGGGAGAGACGCGTGGTCAGACGGATCAGGACCGGCGTGTGATATTTCTCGGAATATTCGAAAGCGGCATACGTGATGTCGTAAGCCTCTTGCTGGTTGGAGGGCTCGTAGAACGGGATCATGGCAAACTTGCCGAAGAAACGGGAGTCCTGTTCATCTTGAGAGGAGTGCATGGAGGGGTCGTCAGCGACAACTACCACCAAACCTCCGTTGGCACCGGTGATGGAGGAGTTCATGAAGGGGTCGGCAGCCACATTCAAGCCCACATGCTTCATGCAGACCATGGCGCGCTTGCCGGCGTAGGACATGCCAATGGCAGACTCCATGGCGGTCTTCTCGTTGCCAGCCCAGATGCTGTGCACCTGACCTTCACGGCCCTGTTTGGAATTCTGAATAAACTCTGTGATCTCTGTCGATGGGGTGCCCGGATATGCGTACACGCCCGATAAGCCGGCGTCCAAAGCTGCTTGGGCAACGGCTTCATCTCCTAAGAATAATGTTTTAGCCATAAAAAAGTTATTTTACTTATTTTTTTGATTATTAATTATTTATAGATATTCTTGCACAAATACCGCCACCCTTTGAACCATCTGTTCGCAGGGCACGGAAATCGGTTGCAAAAATAACAAAATTAATAAATAAAAACAATAAATATGGGGCGTTTTATTTCAGTTTCAATTTTCAATTTTTAATTCTTGTTGGTACATGTCCTCCACCACCAGTCCTGCCAAGGTGAACCCGAAGATCGCGGTGATGTGCGCCATGGATCCGTTGGTCTGGGCCTTGGAGGTGCTCCATTGGTCCTCGCCTCCGTCCGTCTCTCCCGTGTTAGGCAAGACCTCGCGCGAGTAGACACACTGGAACTTCTTGCCTGGATACTGCTTGAGTTGTTTCATGCGTTTGCGGATCATGCGTGCCAAAGGGCAATACTGTACCTTCCAAAACTCATCCACCTGCACGCGCGTGGGGTCCATCTTGAGAGCTGCGCCCATGGCCGAGAAGAACTTGCATTCCAGCGAGGTGGCGTGCAGGATGAGCTGCACCTTGTGGCGCAGACTGTCGATGGCGTCGATGACGTAGTCGTATGTTTCCAGTTGGAAATGTGCGGCCGTTTCTTCGCTGTAGATCTCCTGCAAAGCCGTGATTTCCGCCTCGGGGTTGATGTCGAGCAGGCGCTCCCGCAACACCTCCACCTTGGGCCGTCCGACGGTTTTGGTGGTGGCCATCAGCTGCCGGTTGATGTTGCTGGTGCAGACCACATCGTTGTCGACGATGGTCAGCTTGCGCACGCCGCTGCG
>JAFYEU010000035.1 GCA_017544105.1 Bacteroidales bacterium | reverse complement strand
TTTGCGCTCCCTCAAGGACTTGAACCTTGGACCCTCTGATTAACAGTCAGATGCTCTAACCAACTGAGCTAAGGAAGCGGGTTGTCAACCGTTGTTGTTAACGGCGGCAAAAATACATTTTTTTTCAATATGTACACCACCCGAAAAAAATTTTTACTTTTGCCGCAACTTTTATGTCAGAGCTTTTTTTAGTCAACTGATTTCCAACAACATAAAACACCGTCCTATGAAGATTACGATGAAAGACATTCTGAAAGAAGTCAAGAATTACTTTTTTATCACCATCGGTTTAGCGATATTTGTCCTCGGATGGTCCGCATTTATGACACCTTTTGAAGTCACTGGCGGTGGAGTGGCCGGTATTGCTTCCATCCTTTATTTCGCCACCAAAATCCCGATTGGTTTCACCACTTTTGCGCTCAATGCCATCCTCATCGCCATCGCTTGGAAGGTGTTAGGCCCGAAATTCTGCATCAACTCATTGATTTGCACTATCATTCTATCCGTTTTCTTCTACATTGGCCAGAGAATCTTCACCCATCCCATTGTGGACGACATGTTCATGAGTGTCATTATCGGTGCGTCACTCGGCGCCCTGGGTGCAGGCATCTCCATCAACTGGGGAGGCAACACTGGAGGTTTAGACATCATCGCCCTCATGATAGGCAAATACCGGAACATCTCTTATGGCAAAGTGAACATGATGTGCAATCTCATCATTGTGGGGTCCTCCTTCTTCATCTTGATGGATTTGCAGAAGCTGGTCTATAGTTTTGTAGTGCTTTTCGTGAGCATGCTGGTAGCCGATACGGTTATCGATGGTTTCCACCAGACCTATCAGTTCATGGTTTTTTCCAAGAAGAATGAGGAGATTTCTCGCCGCATCAACGAAGAGCTTCATCGGGGAGCCTCCTTCTTGAAAGGATATGGCTCTTACGACCGTCAAGAGAACGATGTGTTGCTCATCATTGCCCATCGGAGCGACAAAGTCCGGGTCACCCGTATCATCAAAGAAATCGACAGTTCGGCTTTTGTGACCATCACCAAGACATCCAGCGTGTTTGGGAAGAACTTTGACACGCTGAGACTTTAGCCACAGCCATATCCTTTAGACACATAACATGCACTTTGACATTCAACTATCATGAAGGACACCTACATTGCAGGATGCAAAATAAACTTAGGATTGCACATCGTACGCAAGCGTGCCGACGGGTATCATGATTTGGAAACCGTCTTTTACCCCACGGACTTTTTTATAGACAGGCTAACTATTGAGTCTTGCACTGGAGATTTTGAATTTGAATGTCACAGTAATTGGGACACAGGGCCCGATCGGGACAACCTTTGCGTGAAAGCCTTTAATCTGCTGAAAGGTGATTATCACATTCACGGAATCCGGCTCGTTTTAGAAAAAAACATCCCGATTGGAGCCGGATTAGGTGGTGGATCTTCGGATGCAGCCTGTGTTTTGAAGGCCGTAGCCCATCATTGTGGTCTTGCCATCTCTCAAGAAAGGCTTTTGGAATACGCGGCCCAATTGGGCAGTGACGTTCCCTTTTTCATTCTCAACAAGCCTGCTTTCGCCACCGGACGTGGGGAGCAGCTCCAGGAAATTCCGCTCAACCTACAGGATTACCGCATAGAGATTGTGAAGCCGAACATCTCGGTCTCCACGGCAGAAGCCTATCGTGGCATCGTGCCGAGAGAGCCCTCGCAATCCATCCTTCAGATCATCGGGCAGCCTGTCAATTCTTGGAAGGAGTGTCTCCGCAACGATTTTGAAGAGACGGTCTTCGCCAAATTCCCCGAACTTGCAGATATCAAGAAATCCTTCTATGAACGAGGGGCCTTATATGCAGCCATGTCAGGCAGTGGGTCTGCCATCTTCGGCATTTTTGAAAAGTAGCTGGACAGATTATTCATAAAGGCGGCGGAACCTCCAAAATGTCGATGGCTGGGGGAATGTGCCGAAAAAGATTTTACAGTAGATT
Source organism: Bacteroidales bacterium (assembly GCA_017544105.1). Lineage (GTDB taxonomy): Bacteria > Bacteroidota > Bacteroidia > Bacteroidales > WCHB1-69 > F23-D06. The sequence goes on along the minus strand of JAFYEU010000035.1, from coordinate 4,631 downwards.
GTAAAAGAATACAATAATGCATTATATATCTGCGTTTTACGTTATGCTATTTTTACAATTATCGGTTAAATAACGTAGAAAAACATAAAGAAAAAAAGCGTATCTTTGCGGTCTTATTAATCCACTAAAACAAAAACTATGACAAAAGAAGAAGCTAAAAGCAGCATCAATGCAGAAAAACTCAAAGTACTCAACACCACTCTAGAAAAACTGGAAAAAACCTTTGGCAAAGGCGCCATCATGCGGATGGGCGAGACGGATATAGAGGCAATGGATGTCATCTCTACCGGATCTATCGGACTGGACATTGCCCTAGGAGTGGGAGGTTTTCCACGCGGGCGTGTGATTGAGATATATGGTCCGGAGTCTTCCGGAAAGACCACGCTTGCCATATCCGCCATCGCGCAAGCTCAGAAACAGGGAGGCATTGCGGCCTTCATCGATGCGGAGCATGCCTTTGACCGTTTTTATGCGGAGAAGTTGGGGGTCAACACCAACGATTTGCTCATCTCGCAGCCTGACAATGGCGAGCAGGCTTTGGAGATTGCCGACAATCTGATTCGTTCCGGAGCCATCGACATCATCGTCATCGACTCTGTGGCGGCCTTGACACCCAAGAGTGAGATTGAAGGAGACATGGGTGATTCCAAGGTGGGCCTTCAGGCGCGTCTGATGTCGCAAGCCCTCCGAAAATTGACTGCAACCATCAACAAGACTGGTTGTTGTTGCATTTTCATCAACCAATTGCGTGAAAAAATCGGGGTCATGTTCGGCAATCCGGAGACAACAACGGGTGGCAACGCCTTGAAGTTTTACGCCTCTGTGCGTTTGGACATCCGCCGTCAGACTCAAATCAAGGATGGCGACCAGTCCATCGGCAACCATGTAAAGGTCAAAGTTGTCAAGAACAAGGTGGCGCCGCCATTCCGTTTTGCGGAGTTCGACATCATGTTTGGTGAGGGCATCTCCAAGACCGGTGAGATCATTGATTTAGGCGTGGAGTACAATGTCATCAAAAAGTCCGGATCCTGGTTCTCCTATGGCGACTCCAAGCTGGCGCAGGGTCGTGAAGGCGTCAAGCAGTTGCTGGCCGACAATCCGGAGTTATGTGATGAATTGGAAGCTAAAATACGGGAAGCCATCAAAGAAAAACAGCACTAGACCATCATGAAATTTAAGCTTATTTGGGCATGCTGCCTCCTATTCTTCATGTCAGGCTGCCACTCCGGGAAGCAATATGCAGACCTTCCGGAAGAGTTGGCCAAATTATGTGTCAGCATTGACAAGCATCCGAAGGACGCGGAGTTGTATTATCAGCGGGCCGACTATTATTATTATCACGAGGATATCCAGAAAGGCATTGACGACATCCAGCGAGCCATCCAGCTCCAGCCTGACAGCAGCAAGTATTATATCAAACTGTCGGACTTGTATTTCGCGCAACGGGAGACGGACTTAGCCGAAGAGATGCTTCAGAAGGCATTACAGAAGGAGTCGGGGAACAATGAGGCCCGCCTGAAGTTGGCTGAGCTCTATTTTCATCAGAGGATGTTTGACCAGTGCGACAAGACCCTCCAAGAGGCTTTGGAGTTGCAACGTTACAACCCCAAGGCATATCTCATCAAAGCTTTCATGCTCAAGGAGAAACGTGACACCACCAACTACTTGAGAATGTTGCAGATGGTCATCGACCAAGACCCCAAAGAGGTCAAAGCGTATCTGGAGTTAGGATATTTCTACCAGCAGCAGCAGAATCCTTTGGCCATCGACTATTACAACAACGCGCTCAACGTGGACCCCAACAACGTAGAGATTCATTATAACTTAGGCAAGATGTATCAGGATTTGGGGAAGACCGAGGAGGCCATTCAGGAATACAAGACGAGTATCGGTTTGGATCCGAAGCATGTTCCGTCACTTAACAATTTGGGATACATCTATCTGGATGATGAGACTAAATATGATGAGGCGGCTCAGTTGTTCACGCAAGCCATACTGGCGAATCCAGACTTTGTCTATTCCTACTGCAATCGAGGGGTAGCTTACGAATATATGGGAGAATATGAGAAAGCGCGGGCCGACTATAAGAAGGCTTTGATGTTGAAGACCAATTTTGAGCCTGCCATCAAAGGTTTGAACCGTATTGATGAAAAACAAAAGTAGAAGGAGATGAATGAGCATTTAGATCCGAGTAGTCAGCGTTTATCCTCTTCGGACAAAGAGTTTGAACGGGCCATACGGCCTGCGATGTTCCAGGAGTTTCAGGGGCAGCAACAGGTCATTGACAACATCATGGTCTTTGTGCATGCTGCCAAGGCGCGCGGGGAAGCGTTGGACCATGTGCTGCTGCATGGGCCTCCCGGGTTAGGCAAGACCACATTGTCGCACATTATCGGGAACGAGATGGGGGTGAATGTACGCACCACCTCCGGGCCAGTCATTGACAAGCCCGGCGATTTAGCCGGTTTGCTCACCAACTTGGAGCCCAACGATGTGTTATTCATTGATGAGATACACCGTCTTTCCCCTGTAGTAGAGGAGTACCTATACTCTGCCATGGAGGACTACAAAATTGACATCATGATTGACAGTGGCCCAAGTGCCCGTAGTGTTCAAATTGCCATTAACCCATTTACGCTGGTGGGTGCCACTACACGTTCAGGCCTGTTGACGTCACCGCTTCGGTCCCGTTTCGGTATCAACTTGCGGTTGCAATACTACGACACCGCCACTTTAGGCAACATCATCAAGCGGTCTGCCGCCATCCTGAAGATACCCATCAACGACGAGTCCGCCTACGAGATAGCATCCCGCAGTCGTGGCACACCCCGTATTGCCAACCTGTTGTTGCGCAGGGTACGTGACTTTGCGCAGGTAAAGGGAGACGGCGCCATCACCTTGCCTATCACACAGATAGCCTTGGAAGCCTTGAATGTAGACAAGCATGGGTTAGACGAGATGGACAACCGTATCCTAAGCACCATCATAGACAAGTTCAAAGGTGGACCGGTAGGCCTGACCACCATCGCAACGGCGGTCAGCGAAGATGCCGGCACCATTGAGGAGGTCTATGAGCCTTTCTTGATCCAAGAGGGTTATCTCATGCGCACTCCGCGTGGGCGCGAGGTGACAGCCTTGGCATACCAGCACCTTGGCAAAACCCGTTTTGCCTCAGATCAACCAGAACTTTTTTAAAACCGACCACTATGACAAAGCATCTTTTTACGGTCATTCTTTTAATTGTCTCATTCAGCATCAGTGCCTACGCACAGAAGACGCCCAGGGAGCCTCGCCATCCACGCCCACACGCACAGCCAGAAGCGCCAGTTGACTTATTGGAAAAAGATGACGGCTACGGAGCCAAACTGAATATTGGCATCTGCTTTGCACCCTCCTTCTCGTGGATGTACCCTGGCACAGCGGGATACGAGCGCAATGGTACCACCTTGCATTTTCACACGGGTGTGAACCTCAACATCAACCTGACCGAACGTAAGAATTTCTATTTCACCACCGGTATCCTGTATGAGCGTCTGGGCGGTAAATTGACTTACGTGGACAACGTGGAGATCCCCGGTCTGATCATTACGCCCGGGACAACCACCAACAGAACCTATACAGCGCAATACATGACCATTCCTGTTGGCGTCACCTTGAAAACCAACCCCATCCATAACTTCAGCTTCGGTGGGAACATCGGTTTATACAACAGTTTTCTCATCGGCGCCACCAATCGGGACGGCTATTTCTTCATGAGTGGACAAACTGGACAGGAACCAGAGTTATGGGAACGCCAGAAGAGCAAATATGACGAGTGCTCTCTCCTCAAAGAGGCTATTTATGGCGGCATTGGCGTGGAATACTCGCTCACCCGTAGCACCAGGGCCAGTGTATATCTCAACTATGCACACACCTTGACAAACTTCTTCAAAGGCCGGGGACAGGCCGTAAACAGCATGACGGGCGAACCCTTGAAAGCCAAGATGGGATGTGTCGAAATTGTGTTAGGCTTTAACTTTTTCTAAGAAGTATGAAGTTCATTTGCATTGGGCGCAATTATGCAGAGCATATCGCGGAATTAAAACATTCCACACCAAAGAATCCGGTCTTCTTCATGAAGCCCGAATCGGCTATCACACGTTGTAACCGGCCGTTTTTTCTCCCGGATTTCTCAAAGGAGGTCCACTACGAGACAGAGATTATTGTCAAAATCAACCGCTTGGGCCGTCACATTCAGGAGAAGTTTGCACATCTCTACTACGATGAGATTGGTTTAGGAGTGGACTTCACTGCCCGGGATCTGCAACGTGCCTGCATTCAGGATGGTGAGCCGTGGGAGATTGCCAAAGCTTTTGACGGATCTGCAGTCGTCGGCAAATTCATCCCGAAAAGTGAGTTGCCCGACGTGCAAGACCTCCACTTCCACCTGCTCCTCAACGGGAAACAAGTGCAGACCGGGCACACGCAGGACATGCTCTTTCCCATAGACCGAATCATCTCATACGTCTCACAGTTTGTGATGCTCAAGACAGGGGACATCATCTTTACCGGCACACCGGTAGGGGTTGGACCCGTACACATCAACGACCGTCTGGAGGGTTTTTTGGAAGGCCAAAAACTGTTCGACTTCA
>JAFYEU010000034.1 GCA_017544105.1 Bacteroidales bacterium | reverse complement strand
TGCATTTACCTTCGTCATATTCTCATTCCGTTGTTTAATGGCACAAATATACGAAAAATGCTTCAGTTATCGCTTACTTCCCATCAATTAAACGTTTGTTTTTATGCTAAATTAGTTAAATCACCCACCAGCACATCTTCGATGGAAGGGAAGTGAAGTTCCGCATTTCCGATCTTCACACCCTTCTTCGGAAAGAAGAGGCAGATGGCCGCTAAGGCGGTGATTACTAAGATGATAAATATCAGGACGCGGTACGCTTTCATTATCTTGCAAGGCTCATTTTTTGAGGGCTGCAAAGATAAGGAATTATCCGACATTGTCAACGTGAAATAATATTGTGTCTGGATTGTGATAAATATGAGGCCCCCTTAATAGTTCTCTGGGAGAGGGAGGCACTTCCCCCTCTAAGATTCTTCATGCCTCTTTGTGTTCTTTGTGCCTTTGTGGTTCACTATCCCTCTCGCTAACAATTTCCCCAGAAATGGCTCATTGTGATGCCTGCCGCAACGGCGGCGTTGAGCGATTCCGCGGAGGGCCGCCCCGGGTGGACCTTCGGGATGGTGATGCGCTCCGTGACGAGAGCGGCCACCTCCGGCGTGATGCCGTTCGACTCGTTGCCGATGACGAGAATGTCGTTTGGCTGGGGCGCGATGGAGGACAAGGGCTGCCCGTCCATGAAAGTGCCCAAGATGCGGCGCGTTTGGGAGGCCTCCTGCAAGAATGGCACGAGCGGAAGATAGGAAACTTCCACAAAGCAGAAGGAGCCCATGGTGGCCTGGATGGTCTTGGGATTGTAAAACTCCACACAGTCGGGGGAGCAGACGATATGTTGGATGTTGAACCAGTCGGCGGTGCGGATGATGGTGCCTAGGTTGCCCGGGTCGGAGATGCGGTCGAGCACCAGCAACGGTTGCCCGCCGTCGGGAGAGGGTGGGGTGGGGCGCTTCTGTGACGCGATGGCCAGCACCTCCGGAGGGGTGCTCATGCCACTGATTCGCTCCAGGTCTGTCGGGGAACCGAAGGTCACCGCCTGCCCCTGAAAGAGCTCTGGATATTGTGCGTGGAAAGCCTCGGTGGTCAAGACCTCCTCCACGACGAAGTCTGATGACAGCAACATCTCCACGCTCTTGCGGCCTTCCACCATAAAGCGTCTTTCTGCATCGCGAAATTTCTTCTGATGCAGCTTGCGGATGTCGGAAATTCTCTGTTTGCTAATCATCTAGATGCTCAAAGGTGCGGAACTTCTCCTTGTAGGCTTCCTGGATGGGAATGCCTTGTCCGGTGGTGCGGTCCAAGCCTGCCAAGACACACTCGCAGATGGTCTTGACGATGCCTGTGCGCAGGTCGCGCAGCTGTTGCTCCATCCGGAAACTCTTATGGCCGAGGCTGACGACCCTGGACTCGCAGACCAGCTGGTCGTGGAAGCTGATGCTGTCGCGGAAGTCCATGCCCACATGCACGAGCACGAGGTCGAAGGTGGCCCAGTCGATGGTCATCTCCAGCACATGCTCCAGGTAGTTGCTCCGTCCGTAGTCGAAGTAGTGACACTGCGCCCCGTTGTTGACATGCACGAAGGGGTCCAGGTCGCTCATGCGAATCTGTATGGGAATGGAGAATTGAAAAGCGTCAGCCATGTTGAGATAAAAAAAAAGAAGGCGTTGAAGCCTTCATTGTTCGATTAGAGAGCGTTGATTTTCTTCATCAAACCGGACTTGAGGTTGGCGGCTTTATTCTTATGAATCATACCCTTCTTGGCAAGTTTGTCAATCATGGATGTCATAGCGGACAACTTCTGTGTAGCCTCGTTCTTGTCCGAGATAGCGCGGATGTCTCTCAAGGCATTACGCATGGTCTTGGAATAGTAGCGGTTCGCCATTCTCTTTCTCTCGTTTGCTCTAATTCTTTTGATGGATGACTTATGATTTGCCATTTCTTACTTGATTTGTTTATTGTTTTTTATGCGATAATTCAGAGCGGCAAAAGTACATTTTTTTTTCAAATAACCAACATGGTGGGATTTTTATTTTTAAATGCTATGAATCAGGCGGTTGTCTGTTTTATTCCATAGGGGCGAAAAATACGGAGATGCAAAAGTTTGCATCTCCGTAGGGTGTTGGAGCGCACAGAGGCGCAGGTAGGGCTACCCTGGAATTAGTATTCCATGATGGGGTCAAGATCTTTGGCCTGGTCGATCATCTTCTCCAGTTCGGAGACGGAAGGGACGCGGTTGCAGAGGTTCTTGACGTTGTTCACCTCGACCATCTTGGGTTGCAGGTTGGCGGCCACGCGGTGACGGAACTCCTTGACGGTGTCCACGCCGGAGGCTTCGAGCAGTTCGGCGAACTGGCCGGCCACGCCCTTGATGCGGAAAAGATCGGCGTGGTTAGCCCATTTCAGGATGAGCTTGGGACTGATGCCCGTGGATTCTGCGAGCGCATTACGTCCTGCAGGCTTGGCACATTTGGCCAGCAACTCTTCGGTGGTGTTGATGCCAGCTTTGGTTAACTTTTCGGCATAGATGTCGCCGATACCTTCGATTTGTTCAATTTTATAAGACATTTAATGGGTTTTAAAGAGGTTTCGCTTACTCTTTTTCGGATTTTCAGCCTCCTCCGTTGTTCGCAGTTGCGACAAACAGGTGCAAAAATACTCTTTTTTTTATATCGTAAAAAGAACTGGATAGTTTTTTTGCAAGTTTGTTTTTGTGATATAAAAATTTTACTTTTGCAATCTTGATTTTAAAATCTTTCACTATGGATGATAAAACTACACGTAGAATTGAGAAATGGCTCGACGGAGCTTATGATCAAGAAACCAAAAAAGAGATTAAGAGATTGCAGAAGTCGGACCCCAAAGCCTTGGAGGATGCCTTCTATTGTGATCTGGAGTTTGGCACGGGAGGCATGCGTGGCATCCTGGGTGTCGGCACGAACCGGATGAACAAGTACACGGTCGGTGCGGCTGCGCAAGGCATTGCCAATTTCCTGAAGGCTACCGTGTCCGGAACTTCCAAGATCGTGATCTCCTTCGACTCCCGAATTCAGAGTGATGAGTTCGCCCAGATCTCAGCCGACATCTTCTCCGCCAATGGCATCAAGACCTATCTGTTCGATGGTATCCGCCCCACTCCTGAGCTCTCTTTTGCTGTCCGGGAGTTGCAGTGCAACGCCGGCGTCATGATCACCGCTTCCCATAACCCGAAGGAATACAATGGTTACAAAGTCTATGGCGATGACGGCGGCCAACTCGTTGCCCCCTACGACCGGCAGGTGATGGATGAAGTCCAGAAGGTGACCGACATCGACCAGATCCAGTGGAAGCGCAATCCGAAGCTGGTCACCATCATCGGTTCGAAGATTGATGAAATCTATCTGAAGAAAGTGCGTGCCCTCTCGCTCCATATTCCGAAGTCTGAGCGAGCCAAGAATATGAAGATCGTCTATACCCCGTTGCATGGTACCGGCATCGCCTTGGTGCCCGAAGCCCTGCGGCGCTATGGCTTCACCAATGTGACCATTGTGGAGCCACAAGCCATCCCCGATGGCACCTTCCCCACGGTAGTCTATCCCAATCCCGAGGAACATGAAGCCTTGAAGCTGGCTCTCCAAAAGGCCGATGAAATCCAGGCCGACTTGGTGCTGGCCACCGACCCTGATGCAGACCGGGTGGGCATCGCTGTCCGGGATGCCGATGGTGAGATGCAACTGCTGAATGGCAACCAAACCGCCACCCTGCTCTTCAACTACGTGCTCGAAAACAAGCTGCAGGGCGACCATAAAATCAAGAATCCCTACGTGGTGAAGACGATCGTGACCACCGACCTGCTTCGAGATATCGCATTGGACTATAACATAGAGTGCTATGAGGTGCTGACAGGTTTCAAGTATATTGCGGAGACCATCCGCCAGCACGAGCAGCAGGCTACCTATCTGGTTGGCGGTGAGGAGAGCTATGGCTATCTGGTGGGCGATTTCGTTCGCGACAAAGATGCTGTCTCAGCCTGTTGTCTGATCGCCGAGATGGCTGCCTGCTATATGATCACCCATCGTGGCAACCATAAACTCCTCACCGAGGTGCTCGACGACATCTACTATCGTTATGGCGTGTATCAGGAGGGACTGTTGTCGCTGACCAAGAAGGGCCAGGACGGCCTCAATGAGATCCGTCTGATGATGGAGAAGTTCCGCACCCATCCGCCTCAAAGTATTGCCCGCGTGGAGGTGGTCAAGATGCACGACGTGCAATTGCAGAAGTACTTTGACTATCGCTATGGGACCAACGGCCCGCTGAACCTCCCGCCGTCCAATGTGCTGCAGTTCTTCCTGAAGGACGGCAGCAAGGTGACCGTGCGTCCTTCCGGCACAGAGCCGAAGATCAAGTTCTACTTCAGTGTCACCGCCCGGGCGAAGAGACGCAGTGAGGTGAAGCTTGTCAAAGAGGAACTGCAGCGGAAAATCGCCGTGCTTAAGGAGGCCATGCTGTCATTCTGATGAATTTAGTTTATACAATATAATAATGTTATCATGATCAATCCAAAACTTATCAACCCGAAGAGCATCGTCGTGGTCGGTGCTTCTTCCAATGTTCAAAAACCTGGTGGCAAGGTCTTGAAGAACCTCCTTGCCAGCAATTTCAAGGGCACGGTCTATGCGGTCAATCCCAAGGAGGACGAGGTGCAGGGAATCCATTGCTACAAGCAGGTGGAGGACCTTCCCGAGGTGGACTGCGCCATTCTGGCCATCGCGGCCAAGTTCTGTCCCCACACCGTGGATGTGCTGGCCAAAGAGAAACAGACCGGAGGCTTCATCATCGTCTCTGCCGGTTTTGGGGAGGAGAATGAAGAGGGTGCCCGCTTGGAGAAGCAGATTGTGGACACTATTAACAGTGTGCAGGGCTCTCTGATCGGCCCCAACTGTACGGGCTTCCTCAACACCAACTACTGTGGTGCTTTCGACGCTCCCATCCCGACCCTCGACCCCAAAGGCGTGGAGTTTATCACCGGTTCCGGTGCCACCGCCGTTTTCATTAAAGAATATGGTATGTCCAATGGTTTGACATTCAGTAGTGTGTGGGCTGTTGGCAACTCTGCCCAGATGGGTATCGAAGACGTGCTGGAACACCTGGACGACTCTTTTGATGCTGAGAAGAGCTCTCGCAATATCATGTTGTACATGGAGAAGGTCTCCAATCCGCAGAAGATGTTGAAGCATGCCCGCTCGTTGATCAACAAGGGCTGCCGTATCGCGGCCATCAAGGCGGGTAGCTCCGCCGCCGGCAGTCGTGCCGCTTCCTCCCACACGGGAGCGCTGGCCACTTCCGACGAGGCCGTGGAGGCACTCTTCAAGAAAGCCGGTATCGTGCGTTGCCACAACCGTCAGGAACTGACCACCGTGTGCGGCATCTTCACCTATCCTGAAATTAAAGGCAAGAACATTGCCGTCATCACCCACGCAGGCGGTCCGGCCGTGATGCTGACTGACGTGCTCTCCAACAATGGATTGGAGGTGCCCCATATCGAAGGCCCCAAGGCTGACGAACTGCTCAGCAAACTCTTTGGCGGCTCCTCCGTGGGCAATCCCATCGACTTCCTTGCCACGGGTACGGCTGAACAGCTGGGTCATATCATCGACGCTTGCGAAAACGACTTCGACAATATCGATGCCATGTGCGTCATCTTCGGTTCCCCGGGTCTCTTTGCCAACTGGGAGGTGTACGATGTGCTCGACCAGAAGATGAAGACCTGCAAGAAGCCGATCTTCCCGATCCTGCCTTCCATCATCAATGTGAAGGACGAGATCCAGGACTTCATCACCAACAAGCACCGTGTCAACTTCCCGGAGGAGTGCGTGTTCGGCAATGCTTTGGCCAAGGTGGTCAACACGCCGAAGCCGCAGCCGGAGGTTGTGGAACAGCCTGCTGTTGATGTGGACCGTATCCGCAAGACCATCGACAAGTGTGAAAGCGGCTATCTCGAGATTGCCGACTACAACGAATTGCTCGACGCCGCCGGCATCTCCCGCAAACGCAGTGTGGAGGTGGATAAGAAAGAAGACGCCCTGCAGTTCGCCAAAGAGGTGAACTGTGGCAAGGACACCCCGCTGGTGATGAAGGTCGTGGGACCGCTCCACAAGTCTGATGTGGGCGGTGTGACCCTCAACGTCAAGGACCTCGACACCGTCAGCAAGGAGTTTGACCGCCTGATGGCTATCCAAGACACCTATGCGGTGGAGATGTACCCGATGCTGGACGGCACGGATGTCTATATCGGTGCTATCCGCGATGAGAAGTTCGGACATCAGATCTTCTTCGGCTTGGGCGGTATCTTCATCGAAGTGCTGAAGGATGTGCAGTCCGCACTTGCCCCCATCACCGCTGCGGAAGCCAAGCAGATGCTCACCAAGCTGCGCGGCTACAAGATCCTGCAAGGGGTGCGTGGCCAGGAACCTGTCAACATCGACCTCTATGCCGACCAGATTGCCCGCGTGAGTGCACTGGTGCAGGCAGCTCCCGAGATCGTGGAGATGGACCTCAACCCGCTGCTCGGCAACCCGCGCTATGTGACCGCCGTGGATGCCCGTATCCGCATCGAGAAATAGGCCCCCGCTGCTTAACCTATGGAAGGGACGCTCTGTGCAGAGCGTCCCTTTTTATTATCAGCATCTGAGCTCCCTCTGTCCCTCAGCATCTGAGCTGTTGAAATAGGAATAAGTCCTGCCCCTAAAATAATCATAAAATTTTAAAAATGAGTAATTTTACTTATTGCGCGATACTATAGTTTTTTTTATTATTGCCAATTATTTCTGTGGAAATTTTAATTTTAAAAAATATACTGCTATGAAAAAGATCTACATTTTCCTGTTTCTCTTGATCTTAGCCTCTTTTTCAGGCTCGTTGACAGCTCAAACTACCGTCACCATCGGTGAAGGTGACACTACGAATTATCGGCTTCCGTTAAACATGTATTACCGATATTCTCTGACGCAGCAGATATATACGGCCAATGAGATTGGTGTGCCGGTCGGTGGTACCATCACCTCCATCAGTTTCCATTATGCCTACACCAACAGTTTCAACTTGGGCAATATCCAGGTGTTCCTGATGAACACCGACAAGAGCTCTTTTGAGTCCAGCACCGACATGGTGCCCATCACCTTCGACAACATGGTGTATGACGGCAACCTGTCGGCCACGGGCAGCGGCTGGCTCACCCTCACCCTCGACCATCCCTTCGAATATGACGGCCGCAATCTGCTCGTATGTATGCTCGACACCATCGCCGGCAGCTACCCAGGCATTTCCTATACCTTCTATACCACGGCCACCACAGGCAACCAGGCGATTTCCTGGTATAGCGACTCCAATCGGCCCAACCTCAACAACCTCTCAGCGTATAGTGGTAATAAATACTTCTATACTTATCGTGCCGATATCCAGTTCGACATCACACCGAACAGCCAGGAGGTTGCTATCGGAACGGCCCACGGAACGGGCTATGTCGTTTCTCCCTATCAAAGTAACTATAGCTATTCCTTCGTAGAACAACTCTATACTGCTGATGAAATCGGGATCCCTACTGGCGGCAATATTCAGAGTATCAGTTTCTATATGTGGAAAAACTCTACTGAGACCAACCACATCACCCTCTATATGAAACAGGTGTCGCGAAGCACCTTTTCCAGCAATACCGATTTTGAACCCGTAAGCACCTCCGATATTGTCTATGAAGGGGACTGGGCCTTATCTCCAGGATGGAACACCATCACCTTGGATGCACCTCTTGAATACGACGGCACCAGCAACCTGTTAGTGGCCATGCACGAAAACTCCCCTGGAAGCTCCAATTGTTATTTCTACTACACCTATAAATCCAATAGTGTTATTTATCAAGGCAGTTATGACACCGACCCTGACCCGTATAATCTATCCGCTTGGAGTGGAAGCACTAGCTTAACGGGTTATCGTTCCGATATCAAACTGGGTTTTGTGCCTAATACCGTAGTGGACAACTTGACCATCGGGGAAGGCACTAATACATTTTACAATCTTCCTGTTAACATGTATTACCACTACTCTCTGACACAGCAAATCTATAAGGCAGAAGAGATCAACGTGCTCAATGGCGGAACCATTGACTCCCTCAGTTTCTATTATGCCTACTCGAACAGTTTTGCTCTGAACAATGTGAAACTGTACTTGCAAAATACCACCAAAAACAAGTTCTCTTCCAGTACCGACATGGTACCTGTGACGGAAAGCAATCGGGTATGGCAGGGCACCTTCTCGGCTTCAGGTGCGGGGTGGATCACCATTCACTTTGACACGCCCTTTAACTATACGGGCGGTAACTTGTTGGTCTGTTTCCTCGACACAACCACCGGGTATCCGGGCAATACCTATAAATTCTATACTACCCCCACCACTGACACATTGGCTATCTCTTGGTTCAGTGACAATATCCGGCCAATCCTCGGCAACACAAGTTACAGTGGTAACCAATTCATTCATCTCTTTCGTAACAACATCCGTATCGGCATTACGCCGAACCCATGTTCTGAGCCTAGCAACCTTCAAGCCTGGGTGCATCCCTCCTCGGCTTCCCTCAGCTGGAGTGGCAACAACCATCACTACAACTTGCGTTGTCGACCGGCCCAAGTTTATCTGAGCGAGAGCTTTGAAGGCGGCACGATGCCTCAAGGATGGACTTCTGTGGGTGATGGATTGTGGCAAATCGGGTCGGGCGATGCTAATACTGGTACTCCCACCCAAGCAGCCATAGGCCATTACAATGCTATCATCACCCATTCGTATAGAGGAGCAGTCACCTACCTGATTTCGCCCATGATGGACTTGAGTGGTGCTACTGAAGCCACTCTCGGATTCACCTATGTCAATAGAGACTGGAGCGGTGATGTTGATACATTGGATGTTTATTATCGCGTCAATGGAGGACCTTGGCAACCCTTGTTCCACACCACCGAGTCTCATGAGTTGTGGGAGAAGGTGGAGATTCCGCTGACGGGCCTTGCCAGCGGCTATCAGATTGCCTTCAAGATGACAGACGACTATGGCTGGGGTGTGGGCATTGATGAGGTCCAAATCTATGAGATCTCGTCCGGAACCTGGACCGTCTACAATGGTCTCGGCAACTCTTATTATAATCTCACTGGCCTGACCAACAATACCACTTACATCTGGCAGGTACAAGGCGGCTGCGGATCCCTCAACTCTATGTGGAGTCCTTTCCAGACGTTCACCACCAATTGTGATATGGTGCAAACCCCCTATACGGAATCCTTTGAGAGAGAGGACGACTTCTCCTGCTGGACGCCCATCGCGGGCACAAGACGCTATTACGGAACTTCCTCGGATGGGTCTTACAGCCTCCTATTCAAAGGAACCACCAACAACCTCATCCTCCTTCCAGACATCGACAATGCCATCCAAGAGGTGAAGATCTCCTTCTACCTCCGTCCGGAATCCTACACCAATGCCGCTTGCGGTACTTTTGAATTCGGATACGTGTCCGACCCCACCGACCCCACCAGTTTCGTGGCGATCAACAGCTACAGTTACAGCGACTGGCCAGGCAACAACTATGCCAAAAGGACCGAATATTTGACGGAACTGGACGACGGCGCCATCTTAGCCTTCCGCCATCTGCCCACCGACACCCTATCAGGCTGGTATGTGGATTATGTGGTCATTAATGATGATGACGAATGTAAAACACCCTATCATCTGACCGCCTCCAATATTACCACAACCTCTGCTACTTTGAACTGGGAAGCTCGTGGCTATGAAACCACCTGGAACTTATATTATGGCAAATCATCAGGAGGTGGCTACACTACCCTTTACAATGTCACGAAGCCTTACAGTCTCACAGGCTTGGAGCCAGGCGTCAGCTATATGTTCTATGTACGTGCAAGATGTGGAAGCCAATTAAGTAACGATTCTGAATATCGATATTTCTCCACGGAATGCGATGTCACCGTTCCCTACACAGAGACCTTTGAGTCAGGCGACGCCCTCACCTGCTGGACCCCTGTGACCAACACCGTGCAAAGAAATCAGTACGGCTACTATCTTTATTTCTACGGTGGCTATACCAACATCATTGCCATGCCGGAGTTAGACCAACCCATCCGCAACCTGCAGCTCTCCTTCAAGACTAAACCGAAAGAATCCGGCAGCGGCACCTTTGACGTGGGCTATATGACCGATCCTTCAGACGCCTCCACCTTTGTGGCCGTCAATACTTACAGTGTTAACGATTGGACCACCTACGACTACGTGGAGAAGACAGAATACTTCCCCGACGCACCTTCTGGTGCCCGCATCGCCTTCCGCCACAACGCCATTTACAATGATGATTTCTGGTACGTGGACGATATAGAGGTGACGAATCCGGGCTGTATGGCGCCCCATCAGTTACGAGCCACTAACATCTCCAACACCTCTGTCACTTTGGATTGGACACCCCGTGCCGGTGATTCATACTGGAAAATCTACTACAAGAAAACCACGGAAAGTTCCTATTCCAGCACCATCGTCGCCTCCCATCCCCATATGCTTGACGGCCTGACGACGGGTGCAACGTATGAGTTTAAGGTGCAGACTCTCTGCAACACCAACTCCAGTAGTATCTCTGACCCCATCACCCTCACCACCGGATGCGGTTCCAATCCCATTCCCTACGCTTACGATTTTGAGACCGTTCCGCCCATGGAGTGCTATTCTGCATTGTCCGGCAGTTTTGATCGACGACTCAATAGCTCCTACAACCATACCTCTGGCGGTGTAGGATACATGAATTTTTATGGCAATTTGACCCGAATCGTCACCTTGCCGGAGTTTGACCAGCCCATCAGCAATCTGCAACTCTCCTTCTGGACTCGTCCGGAATCTTACACCAATAGTGTGTGTGGTACCTTTGACGTAGGCTATCTGACCAACCCGACAGACACCTCCACCTTCGTGGTGGTTAACACCTATCGATACAACGACTGGACATCTAATACCAATGTAAAAAAAGTTGAGTATTTTCCAAATGCGCCGGCTGGTTCCCGCATTGCCTTCCGCCACAACGCCTTGTCCACCATTTGGTACTGGTTTGTGGACGATGTGGAGGTGACAGAGGCCCCGGCATGTATTGCCCCCTATCATCTTGCTGCCACCACTTCCAGCACCTCTGCCTCGTTGGACTGGACTCCCCGTGGCGACGAGACGAGTTGGACTATCTACTATAAAAAGACTGGTGCCTCCTCATACTCGTCACAAAGCACTTCTTACCATCCCCGCACCATTTATAACTTGGAAGAAGGTGCGCAATACCAATTTTATGTAAAGGCATCCTGTGGTAATTATGTCTATAGTGCCCCTTCTGACACCGTCACCTTTACTCCCACGTGTGCCCAAACCATCCCATACGCCTACGATTTTGAAAATTCTGTGCCTTTTATGTGCTGGGATGTCCTTACCAGCTCTTCGGGTCGTACCTCCAGCATCTACAACCACACTTCTGGAGGAAACTACTATTTATATTTTGGCTATGCTTATCGCAACATTATTGCCATGCCGCAATTTGATCAGCCTATTAACAACCTGCAAGTCACTTTCTGGACCCGCCCGGAATCAAACACCAACAGCAATTGCGGCACTTTTGATGTGGGCTATCTGACCAACCCGACAGACACCTCCACTTTTGTGGCAGTTAGCACCTACAGTTATAATGATTGGTCCTCCTCCTCCTCCTACCAGGAGAAGACCGAATACTTCGCCCAAGCGCCTGCCGGTGCCCGTATCGCCTTCCGCCACAACGCCAACTCCACAAGCTGGTACTGGTTTGTCGATGATATAGTGGTGACGGAAGCACCTGCTTGTATTGCTCCTTTCCGTCTGACAGCCAATGTCAATGGTACTACTGCCGTCTTGGATTGGACCGCTCGCGATACTGAGTCTTCGTGGAATCTTTATTACCGGAAGGTGGGCGATGCCAGTTTCACAACTTTGAATCAGATCACCAAACCCTATACGCTCAACGGGTTGGATGAGCGCACCCAATATGAGTACTATGTGGTGGCCTACTGCGGGAGTAGTTCCACCAGTATTCCCTCTGACACTTGTACCTTCACCACAACTTGCGCCCCTCAATATCTCCCGTACACCTACGGATTCGAGACGCAAGATCCCTTTGCCTGCTGGTATCCGGTGAAAGGCACAGTGGCAATAAGCAGTTCCTATCACCATACAGGGTTTAACGGTCTGCAATTCTATGGAAGTAACCCCCGTATCATTGCCATGCCAGCACTGGAGCAGCCCATCAGCAACTTGCAACTCTCCTTCTGGACCCGTCCGCAAGCAAGCCCCAGCGGTACTTTTGACGTGGGCTATATGACCGATTTGTCGGATCCTTCCTCTTTTGTGGTGGTCAACACCTATACTTATGACAACTGGTCTTCTTCCAACACTTACCGTAGGAAGACCGAATACTTCGATGGTGCGCCCGCCAATGCCCTCATTGCCTTCCGTAACAATAGCTCAAGCACCAGTTGGGATTGGTATGTCGATGATGTGGAGGTGTCGTATTATAGTTGTAAAACCCCCCATCAGCTGACACTCAACAGTTCCACTGCCAATTCCGTCACGGTGGACTGGACTGCCCGTGACAATGAGACGGCGTGGAAACTCTACTATCGCAAGGCCAACAACTCCTTCTACACTACGGTGAATGTCACCTCCAAACCTTACACCCTCACGGGATTGGAGCCCAACACTGCATACGAATGTTATGTCAAGGCGGATTGTGGAGGCGGCCTCTTGAGTAATCCTTCTGATTTTCTCTCCTTTATCACCGAGTGTGACGAGCAAACCATTCCTTACCAATATGCATTTGAAGAGGAAGCCCCGTTCCGTTGCTGGCACGCCTTCAATGGTAATGCGAGACGGAGTTCTGCATATAGTTCCTCAGGATATGAAAACCATACAGCCGGAGGAAGTTATTCTATGGCAATTGAATATGGAGATGTGGTACGTCTTCCTCAATTCGACCAGCCCATCAGCGACTTGGAGATTTCTCTCTGGATTTATCCCAATTATTATAGTAGTTATGTAGATACTTTCTCCATTGGCTATCTCACCAATCCCGACAATGCCGAATCATTTGTGGAAATTGCCTCGTATGTCTCAACCGATTGGGAAAACAGAGAATTTAAGTTGAAAATGGCACATTTCATTGGGGCTCCTGGCAATGCTGTTATGGCCCTCCGCTCCAAAGGTCACGGCAACAAGTGGTATGTGGATGATGTGGAGGTGACCACCTCTTCAGCCTGTCCTAGGCCCCAGCATTTAACAGCTACGGGTGTCACCGCCTATGCTGCCACCTTGGGATGGACCTCCTATGGCGGTACTTCTACATGGAACCTCTACTACAAAAGACTGTCGGATGTTGGATACACCGAAGTGGCGAATATCACTCATAACCCCTACATCCTTGCAGGCTTGGATGCCAGCACAGAATATACCTTCTATGTCCAGGCGGTTTGCGGTAGCGATAGCCAAAGCGAGCCTTCCGAAACAGGCACCTTCATAACGGATTGTATGACGCCTAGCCTGCCTTATACCTATGACTTCATGGATCCAGGTCCTTACAACTGCTGGACTGCTTTGGCATCATCAGGTTCCGCCTACCGTTACAACAGTTATGACCATTCTCCCGAAGGCAACGGCTATTGTCTCTATTTTTATAATGCTGTCATGGCACTACCCGAATTCAACCAGTCCATTAGCAATCTGCAACTCTCCTTCTGGGCAAAAACCCACAGCTCTAATAATATTCTTGAAGTGGGTTACCTCACGAACCTGTCTGATCCTACCACCTTTGTGCCGGTCGCCTCTTACAACAGCAATGATTGGAACAATAACAACTATCCATACTATCACATTACAGAGTTTTTTGACGGTGCGCCTGCGAGTGCCTATATCGCCATGCGAAGTAGCAATGGATGGTATATCGATGATGTAGAAGTGACGGTGAGTTCTGGTTGCAAGTCTCCTTACCAGCTGACCGCTACGGACATCACCAGCAACTCCGCGATCCTGAACTGGACCGCCCGTGGCAGCGAGACTAGTTGGAATCTTTATTACAAAAAGAGCACGGAAAACAGTTACACGACGATATCCAACATACATACCAAACCATATACCCTCACAGGTTTGGAGGACAATGTAAATTAT
>JAFYEU010000033.1 GCA_017544105.1 Bacteroidales bacterium | reverse complement strand
TAAGCAAAGACGGCCAGCTTGAACTTGCCATTGTTAGGGCGGAGAAGAATTACCTTTCTTCATTGAAATCTGGAGAGTTAAACCGACATTCTTTCACGTGTGTTTATAAAATCTTCAAAACCTGGAGTGAACTAATTGAAAGTTAGCAGATTACCATATAGTAAGCTTATCGGAATAATACACATACAGAAAAAATAATGTCCTGATAATACTTGGACTACATGTTAACACCACCTATACCGAATAGTATGAATGATTTGCCTGTCGAGTTTGATGAGGCTATTGTGTCCTGCGACCGAAATGTAACGAACCTCGGTATGGGTGGAATGAACAAAACCGGAAGGATTAGTACAAACCCCATACGTCAGGCATGGACGGAATGTACTAGGCCGACTGTTACTCTTAATAAAGAAAGGCACCCGATCGGGTGCCTTTCTTCGTTTAATATTACACTGCCATCTATTTTCTCACCAACTTTTTTTGGCCACCTCATAAAAAAAGAGTATCTTTGCAACCGATAACAAACCAACGGAACGACTGCTTTTTTGACATGAGAAGAGAGATAGACCCACAATCATCGCCGCGCGGACGGGCGTTCTAACTATGGAAGAATGCCCCGATGCCAAAAGTGACCATCACCAAGACCTTCAATATCGATAGGCTTGTCACGATGGGCCGGTGAAGAGGTCTGAAGACCAACATGCTGATGTGTTGGTGCATCGGCCACGCGGCAAGTCCCATCGCCGAGTTCTACACCCTGCCAGCCGGCGGACATCTGTGGCAATACGACAGCTTGGCGGTAAACACCGTCGTGATGACCTCCAAGGGCGAACCCCATCTCTGCGACATACCCTTCTCGGAGGACATCCAACGGTTCAACGAGGACTACCTCCGGCTGACACGTCAGGTCAGCGACACCAACGAGGACTACCTCCTGGGCGAACAATACATGGCCATCGACACCTCGGCGTTGCCAGAATGCGAAATCGACGCGGTGGTGAGCGTCTACTCCGAGATGTTCACCAACCCCTTCCTGGCTTGGGGCAAATACCGGCGGGGACTCTTCAAGACCTCGCTGCCCGTCTCCTTCCAGTTCCACCACGCCCAGATGGACGGCTTCGAAGCCGCCCGCTTCCTCAACGGCCTCCAAGAGGCAATCAACACACTTGTAATATAACATGCCACATAAACAACACGCCTCTGCAGCAAATTTACTACAGAGGCGTGTTGCAATAGGGTACTCCCTTTCTGTGTATAATCTCAACGCAGCCGCAGGAGCTCCTTGTAGATGGCGTAGTCGATGTCTTTATAGACGTTGAAGATCACGCGGATGCGGGCCTCCCGGCAGGCGTTGATAGCAATCTCGGCGGCGCGGCGGTTGGGGAAATGGAAGTCGCCGGTGGAGATGCAGCAGAAGGCTATGCTGTAGCAGTTGTGCTGCTGGGCGAGCCACAGGCAGGTGCGGTAGCAACAGGCAAGCTGTTCCTCCTGTCCTGCGGTGGGCTTGTCGCCATCGATGACCGGCCCGACGGTGTGGATGACCCATTTGGCGGGCAGGTTGTAGCCGGGTGTGACGATGGCGCCGCCGGTGGCGATGGTGTCTCCTTGCAGGATTCTGTCACACTCCTGCCTCAGCTGCAAGCCGGCGGCAGAATGGATGTCGTTGTCGATGCATGGATGCAGTGGATTCCAGCAGCCGAGGCCGCGAGGGGCGGCGGTATTGACGATGGCGTCGACCTTGAGCCTGGTGATGTCGCCCTGCCACAGCCTCTCGCGTGTTCTGACAACACCTTTGTCTCTCAGCTGCATCTGCAGTTCCTCGTCCTGTGCCTTCAGGAAGTCGATGCTCAGCGGCTGCGGCCGCCATATATTCATCATCATCCGGAGCAGCTTCTTCTTGTCCTGCAGCCGCTTGGGCATTACAGCCGTTGCCTCGTTCTGTTCCATCAGGTAGCGGATGCAGAAGTCGATATTCTCGTCTCTGGTCATAGTGCTATTCCATCAGTTTGAAGCGCATGCGCCACGTGTTGGTGTCGGCGTTGTAGTCGTGGGAGATAATCTTGAATGGGGCTATCTCGTAGGTGTTCTGCACGTGGGTACCGACGCAGGCGCAGAGGTCGTAGTCGCCGATACGCACCAGACGGAGCGTCTCGCCGGCGTCGTCGGGCAGCTTCCAGAGGTCCACCTCGGGCGGCACCTCTCCCCTTTTCACGAACTCATAGCTGACGGGCAGATGCTGTGCGATCACCTCGTTCACGCGGTGCTCAATCTCCCGCACCTGTTCTTCGGTCGGGCATGAATCTAGCAGGTAGTCACACTTGCTCTTCTTCTTTTCTATATGTGCGTTGCGCGACCGCGGGCAGCCGAACATCCGCACCATCGTCTGGTTCAAAATATGCTCCTCCGTATGCATCGGCGGGTACTCCTGCTTGTTGTGCGCGTTAAGAATAGGTTCTTGTTCCATGATGGTCAATATTTGATTATTGGTTATCTTCGTCAATACGCCAAAGACTATGAATGATTTTGTAATCATCAGCCCTTGCTTGTTCCTCATAACATAACGGATTACCTT
>JAFYEU010000032.1 GCA_017544105.1 Bacteroidales bacterium | reverse complement strand
TACGAATAGGTGACCACACCGCCGGTCACATCAATGCCTTCGGTGGAGATGGCACTGTTGTTGGCAATCACACAGCCAATAATGTGCGCGGGATGGGTGAAAACGCTGACACCTCCGGCGATGTATGGCCGGCTGCCGCTCTCACTGGCGGTGGTGGCAGTGGTGTAAACCGTGTTGTCAATGATACGCGAGTTGATAATCTGCCATTCGTTTCTCGTCGGATGATAAAGAAAATCGTTGGCTTGCGTCAGTATGCCGCCGGCCTTGGCATCCAAGCCCGAAGCGGTGTTTTTCGTGATGTCACAGTTTTTCACAATGACCGTGTTGTATGGTGTCGTGTAGTTTGCATCGAACCATATTCCACCGCATCGACTGCCCGTGTTCCCAGTAATCACACAGTTGTTGAACTCGTAGGTGGCCCCATAACTTTGGCTGCCGCTGTACATCCTGACAC
Organism: Bacteroidales bacterium; assembly: GCA_017544105.1. Taxonomy (GTDB): domain Bacteria; phylum Bacteroidota; class Bacteroidia; order Bacteroidales; family WCHB1-69; genus F23-D06. The sequence continues at coordinate 3,793 of JAFYEU010000032.1, read as the reverse complement.
CGCCGCTTGATGTGTTGCCATTAATCTTGCAGTCCGAAACTTGAAACGCGGCATTGTAGTATGAGTTGGAATATGACATTCCCAAATATAAACCGCAGGCATTTCCAGTCATAGTACAATTCGAAATCGTGTGGGTATTGTTTGCCTCGTCGCGGATGCCGTACTGGTTGCCGCCTGTCACATAGAAACCATCGAAAGTGTTTTTCCGGCAATGATAACTACCGTTGTAGTGAAAGTAGCTGTTGATTTGTACGGCATAGTTGTTGTCGTGTTGTGCATCAATAATAGTACAGGAACTGTCAGCGGCGATGCCGTAGGTGAGCGGTTGTCGCTCGTACAGGTATGCCTCTGTGCCTGCGAAGCCGCCATACACGTGTGTGCCGTTCTTGATGGTGCAGGCTGGATAGTGCCTGCCGCCACAAACACAGAGTCGTCGTTGGGTGAGGTGATGAGCGCCATCGCCCCGTTGATGGTGGCCTTGGCAGTCGCCCACGACAGGCCGTTGTTGCTGTCGTCCCCTTGACTTGAAACGAAATAGGTGGTCTGTGCCTCCAATAAACCGAAAAACAACATTACGGCTGTGAAAACAATGGCACATTTAAAAGCATTACTCCTCATCTTTATTAACATGTCTGTAAAAAAATCATGAACTTCTGTTATTCGTACTTGTGGGGGATTCTATTTTTTACTTCTTCGCGCTGCCGCCGACCTTGATGCGAAGTCCGTTAAACATCAAGATAAGCGAACAACGCTGCAAAATTAAATCTTTTATCTATTCATAGGACACAAAAAGTCCAAAAGGTTGCAGTTTGTTGAGTTTCTCCATTGTCTCGTTACTATCGAAAAGCCGGACGTTGCCTTGCTGTTTGTGTGTTGGTTTGATTCATCGTCCATTCCATGGAACGTCGCTATAGGGCCATTTTCCAATATAGATGGTTGAATGCCACCACGTTGCGGTTGATAAACTGAAAGCCGAGGCGGGAGTAGATGCGTTGGCCGTTGAGGTTTTCGGGGTCGACGAGCAGGGTGATGCGCAAGTCGGGGTGTTCCCGCTGTACCTGGGCGATACGCTCCTTCATCAGTCCGCTGCCGATGCCCTGCCGGCGGAATCGGGGTAGCACGGCCAAGGTGTCAATATAATACTCTCCTGGACCCGCCTCGTCAGGCATGACGTCCAAGTCCAAATCCTTGAAGTAGGGGTGGTCGCGGAAGGTCTCTTGCCGCCACTCATGGTAATACTCGCCCGGGTAGGAGATGACGGCCCCGGCCACTTCGCCATCCACTTCGGCTATCAAGGTGTTCAGATAGCTGTAGAGTGTGCCTTCCCGCGCGGCCAAGGGTGCGATTCTCTCCGCTATCTCCCTGTTCTGGTCCGTCTCTTTCTCGAAGATCTCAAATCCGATGCCTTCACATACGCATCTGCCGATAAAGGCACCATCTTCCGGCATGGCCGGTCTGATCAGATAGCTCATGATCCTAATTGTTTGTTAGGGTTGGAATGTTCGTCTGATTATGCTTCCCTTAACCACCGGATGATCTCTTTCCAGCCGTTCTTCTTGCCGTACATCAGGATGCCGACACGATAGACCTTGGCGGCGAACCAGATGCAGAAGACGAGGAAGAGCAGACAGATACCCATGGAGGTGAGCAGTTGCCACAAGGGCACGCCCGAGGGCAGGCGTACCATCATGGAGATGGGGGAGGTGAGTGGGATCATGGAGAGCCACACAGCCAGCTGGCCGTTCGGGCTTGAGGATATCGTAGGTACGGTGATGATGGAGAGCAACAAGGGCAGCGTGACCGGCATGGTGTATTGCTGTGAGTCGCTCTCGTTGTCCACTACGGAGCCGGTGGCCGCGTAGAGGGTGGCATAGATGAGATAGCCGACCACAAAGTAGAAGAAGAAACTCAGCAATAGCTCGGTGAAGGAGACAGGGAAGTAGTTGTTGATGACCTGGAAGATGTTTCCATCGGCCAGTCCGGCCATGTTGGAATTGCTGATCATCTCGGTGGCCATCTCGGCGCTGGCCTCATCCTGGAATAGGCTGGGTGCCGCCAGCTGAATGCCGAAGAGGATGCCTGTGGTGAGTATAACCCAGATCAGGAACTGAGTGATTCCCACCAGCGCAATGCCCACAATCTTGCCTACCAGCAGCTGCATGGGCTTGACGGACGAGATCAGCACCTCCACAATGCGGTTGGTCTTCTCTTCCAAGACGCCGCGCAACACCTGGCTGGCAAAAATGATGATGATGAAATAGATGAAGAAGCCGCACATCATGCCGATGATCATGTTCATGTCGGCATCATTCTCCCGCTGGTTGCCGTCTTTGTCAATCTGGATGGCCGTGATGTTCACTTTGGTGAGATCCTGCAGTTTCTGGAAGTCCGCCAGTTCAATGTGCAGGGAGTCTTGCAGCATCTTGTCAAAGAAGGTCTCGTTCATCTGGCTCTCGATAGAAGATTGGAGGGTGGTGGGGATGGACTTCTTGTAATAGAGGTTGCTGCGGAGACCTTCGCCATTGTCCAGAATGTGGAATATACAGTCGATCTCGTCATTTTCCAGCATCTCTTGGGTGAGCTGGCCAATGTCGCCCGAACGGTATTGATAGGTTGTGTTGTCGGTTTCCTGGAAGGTGTTGAGAAATATCTCGGTGTCGTCTACCACCAGCACACGGGTGTGCTGTTTCTTCTCGGAGTGTAACATCAGGAGCACGGGCAGAAAGATCAGTCCTGCTAACAAAATGGGGAGCAGGATGGTCAAGATGATAAAGGATTTTTTCTTGACGCGGGAGGTGTACTCACGGCTTATGATGAGGAATGTCTTATTCTGCATGGTGCTCGTTGTTGAAGGTTTCTACTTGTTGGATGAAGATGTCGTTCATGGAGGGCAGCTTCTCTGCAAAGGAGATGATGCGGCAGTTTTGGGAGAGTCGTTGGATGAGCTCGTTGGCCGTATGCCCCTCGGCGACGCGGATGGTGTAGGTGGTAGTGTGCTCGTCTCTTTGTTGCGAGTCCACTTGGAAACACTCTCCGAAGAGATTCTCGCCAGGCAGGTTGTCGTTGGCGACCGTCACCACGTAGGTGTTGTCTCTGAATTGTTGTTTGATGTCGTAGATGTTGCCTTCCAAGATCTTCTGCGACTTGTTGATGAGGGCGATCTCGTTGCAGATCTCCTCCACGGAGGTCATGTTGTGGGTGGAGAGGATGATGGTGGAGCCCTCTTGGGAGAGTCGCATGATCTCTTCCTTCAGCAGGTTGGTGTTGATGGGGTCGAAGCCGCTGAAGGGCTCGTCCAGGATAAGGAAGGAGGGGTTGTGCAGGATGGTGATGATGAATTGGAGTTTCTGCTGCATGCCTTTGGAAAGTTCCTCCACCGGGCGGTTCCACCAGTCGGATATCTGGTATTGTTCGAATTTCTGCTTGAGGCGTTTTTTGGCATCTGAGGCGGACATGCCCTTCAGTTGGGCAAGGTAGAGCGCCTGCTCGCCAGCCTTCATCTTCTTGTACAGTCCGCGCTCCTCCGGCAGATAGCCGATTTGGGAAACATCTTCTGCCTGCAGGGGATGTCCTTGGAAGAGGACACGTCCTTCATCGGGGAAGGTGATGCGGTTGAGGATGCGGATGAGGGTGGTCTTGCCAGCGCCGTTAGGTCCTAGCAGGCCGAAGATCGCCCCCTCACGTATGGAGAGCGACACCTTGTTGAGTGCGGTGTGGTTGGCATACCGTTTGGTAACCTCCTGAACTTCTACGATATTCATATTGCTGGATTAGCTTTTTTCTTTTTTTTCTT
>JAFYEU010000031.1 GCA_017544105.1 Bacteroidales bacterium | reverse complement strand
CTGTTTCTCGATATAGCTGATGGTATCCTCCACCACTCTCAGTTTCAGGTTCAGCAGCACGTTCTGGACTTCTTGCTGGAGCACCAGCACGTTGTCGTGCATGGATGAGATCAGGACCTCGAACTTTTCTTTCCAATTAGGGCTCACGGAAGGAATCTCGGTAGGAAGATTTTCGAGGACGAAATTACGCACCTCCTCATCCTCGCACATCAGCAGGGCCCGTTGGATGGCATTCTGGTCTTTCAGCAGTTCAGCACTCTGCACATAATGGTCGAAGGTACGGGAGAGCACAGGACTTTGCAAGATGATATTGTCTTTAAAAAGCTCATCGCACACGAACTGGTCCACGCGGACAGGCATTGGTTCCCCGTCCTGTTCGATATGGATTTCATAGCAGCCGAATTGCAGCAGGAGGAGCACCAGATTTTTCTCAGACTCATAGAGCTTATTGCTATGGGGCTCAGCTTGTTTCGGGGCGGTGATAGTGAGATTGGGGAACGGGTTCTGAGGGGGTGTCGTTTCCGGGGCAGGGGCTGCGGGGTTGTTCTTGGCGGAGCGCATATTAGCCCACACCACTCTTTTCAGTTCGGTATTGAGGGTCTCCTCGGGAAGGCTGAACAGACGGGCGCACTCTTTCACATAGAAGGCGCGGACGATATTGTCCTGGATGCCGGCGATAGACTTGAGCATATCGGAGACCATGGCGGCGCGCTTGACGGGGTCGTTGCCCGCCTCTTCCGACAGGATCTGGGCCTTGAAGAGCAGGAAGTCGGTAGTGTTCTGTTCCAGGTACTCCTTCAGTTCGCTGTCGCGATGTTTTTTGGCAAAGGAGTCGGGGTCTTCGCCATCGGGCAGGAGGCACACCTTCACATTCATGCCTTTGTTGAGCAGCAGGTCGATACCGCGGAGGGAGGCCTTAATGCCGGCGCGGTCGCCATCATAGAGGACGGTGATGTTCTTGCTTTGGCGGGATAGAATATGGATTTGCTCCTCGGTCAGCGAGGTGCCGGAGGAGGCCACCACATTCTCGATGCCGGACTCGAACATGGAGATGACATCGGTATAGCCCTCCACGAGGTAGATATTGTCGGCCGCGCGGATGGCCTTCTTCGCCAAGTAGATGTCGTAGAGGGTCTCGCGCTTATGATAGATCTCGTTTTCGGGGGAGTTATAGTACTTGGCTGTCTTCTCATCCTTCTTCAGCACACGGCCGCCAAAGCCGATCACCTTGCCGGAGACGTTATGGATGGGGAAGATGACGCGCCCACGGTAAAAGTCGTACAGTTTGCCATTAGAGGCTTTATGGGACAGTCCTAGTTTCAGGAGAAACTCCTCCTGATAGCCTTGTTTCAGGGCCTCCTTGGTAAAGGTATCCCAAGCTTCGGGGCAGTATCCGAGATGGAACTGGTCGAGGGTACTGTCTTTGAAACCGCGCTCCTTGAAGTAGGACATACCCATCAGCTGTCCTTCCTCGGTATTGCGCAGCTGGTCCATGAAGAACTTCTCCGCGAACTCGTTGACTAGGTAGAGGCTTTCGCGCTCGGTGCGTTGTTCTCGTTCGGTATCGGTCTCGGGCCGTTCGTACTCGATGGCGATGCTGTATTTCTTGGCCAGGTATTCAAGGGCTTCGGGATAGGAGATCTTCTCGTGCTCCATCAGGAAGTTGATGGCATTGCCTTTGGCGTCACAGACAAAGCATTTGTAGATGCCGAGGCGCGGCGTGACGTGCATGGAGGGGTTGCGGTCGTCATGGAAAGGGCAGATGCCCACGAAGCCACTGCCTTGTCTTTTGAGGGAGACAAAGTCACCGACCACCTCCTCGATTTTCATCGAGGCATAGATCTCGTCGATCGTCCGCTGCGATATTTTCGCCATATACTACTTGGTATCCACCTTGAATTGTTTGAATATTTTCTTGTTGCCGATCACCTCGACTGCTTTCAGGAAGGTATCATCCGTTTCCAGAAAGATGCGGTAGGCGTCGCCATAGCCATAGAGTCCGCGGGCAATCTCGAAGCGCATATAGTCCTTGACATATTCAGCCACATGGTCTTCGTTACGCAGGCGCATGGCTTCGTTGTAGTTCTTGTCCACATAGTTCTGGAACATGGTATCCAGCGTCTGCATGTCGAAATGGGCAGAGGTAAACAGGGAATCCAGTTCCTCCTTATTGGTCTTGAGGAAGGCCTCGGCGTAGCTGGAAAACTTGAACGCGGCGCTATCTTTCACCCCTTCACGTTTGGCGAAGGCCATAAAGTCGGCATATTGGGCGTCGGAGATGGTGAAGTTCTTTTCAAAGTCCTCGAAGGTAGGATATTGTCTCTTGAGGGATTCTCTGTTTTTGTCGAGGTAGTCGGCGGTATAGGAGCCGAAGATGCCTTTGCGCACGATCTCGTTATAGAGGGTGGAATAGCGGGTGGTGTCGAGGGGCACGAAGATGTCGGGCATGATGCCGCCACCGCCGTAGACGACACGGCCGCGCGGGGTTTTATATTTGAGCGAATCGGGGAATTTGATGCTGTCGGCGGTATAGAGCTCGCCGTGGTTGGCGCGCTGTTGGAGGTCCTTGAAATAGGAGTCGAGGCCGTCGTCGTAGGGTTTCTGGATGCAGCGGCCGGTAGGGGTATAGTAGTGGGAGATGGTGAGGCGCACTTGTGAGCCGTCGGTCAGGTTCAGGGGTTTCTGGACGAGGCCCTTGCCGAAGGTGCGTCGGCCGATGACGAGTCCGCGGTCCCAGTCTTGGACGCAGCCGGAGGTGATCTCCGAGGCGGAGGCGGAGTTCTCGTCCACCAGCACCACCAGACGACCCTCCTCGAAGACACCGGTCTTGCCGGAGGTGAACTTCTCACCCGTCTTGCGGAAGTTGTCGGTATAGACGATAGTCTTGACGCCGGCTATAAACTGGTCGCAGATCTCGAAGGCGGTGTTGAGGTAGCCGCCGCCGTTGCCGCGAAGGTCGAGGATCAGATCCTTCATGCCTTCGGCTTTGAGCTTGTTAACTGCTTTGATAAGTTCGTCTGTAGAGGTGGCTGCGAAGCGTTCGAGTTTCACGTAGCCGGTGGTCTCGTTAACCATGAAGCTCACGTTGATGCTATACATGGGGATGGCGCCACGGGTGATAGTGAAGTCAAGGATTTCGGGGTTATGTCCACGGATGACGCCCACCTTCACCTTAGTACCTTTCTTGCCGCGGAGGTGTTTCCGCACCCAGTCGTTGGTGATCTTGTCGCCACAGGCCACGGTGTCATCCACGCGCACGATCTTGTCGCCAGCGATAAGGCCGACCTTCTCGGCAGGTCCGTCGATGATGACCTCCATCACGTTGATGGTATCCTTAATCAGCTGGAAGGTGACGCCGATGCCATCAAAGGAGCCTTGCAGAGGCTCGTTCATCGCGGCCACATCCTTCTTGGCGATGTAAGAAGTGTGCGGATCCAGTTCTTTGAGCATGGACACCACCGCCTTATCCACCAGGGGGTCAAAATCGACCGTGTCGACATACATCGTGTTGATGGCATTCAGGAGTTGGTCCATCTTCACCTTGTTGGGCTGATAGTTTTTGTTGGGATTTTGTGCCTGCAGGGAGGAGAAGCACAACAATAGAGATATCAATAAGATACAGGTTGTTCTTAACATTTTGGTCTTCTTTTAAAAACGAGGTGCAAAGATAGTGTTTTTCCGGGAAAGTTTAATGGGATTTTAACCGATGATACCGGAGATAAGGATGATGACCAGAGCCAGAGGGGCTATATATCTCAAGATGATGTAATAGAGTTCAAATGCGCGGACTTTGAGGGTCCCGTTATTAGACAGTTCGTCTTTGACCTCCACTTTCGGGTAGCACCATCCGAGGAAGATGGTCATCAGGAGGGCACCGATAGGCATCAGATAGGAGGCGGTGATGAGGTCGAAGAGGTCGAAGATGGTACGGCCGAAGAGCTTGGCGTTCTGCAGGGGGCCGAAAGAGAGGGTGCAGAAGGCGCCCACGACGAAGACGAGCAGGGTGCTGACGAGGGAGGCGGTGGTGCGTTTCCAGTGGAGTTCTTCGACGGCGAAGGCCACGATGATTTCGAGCAGGGAGATGGTGGAGGTGAGGGCGGCGATGCCGAGCAGGAGGAAGAAGATGAGGGAGAAGAGGGTGCCGGCGGGCATATTGTTGAAGACGTTAGGGAGCACCACATAGACAAGTTCCGGACCGCTGGCGGGATCCATGCCAAAGGCGAAGACAGCAGGGAAAATGACCACGCCGGCGAGCACGGCCACTATCAGGTCGCAGAGGGCGATCCAGATGCTGGTCTTGAAGAGACGGTCCTCCTTGCGGATATAGGAGCCGTAGGTCACCATGGCGCCCATGCCGATGCTGAGGGAGAAGAACGACTGTCCGAGGGCGGAGAGCACACTTTGGCCGGTCAATTTGCTAAAGTCAGGTTTAAAGAGGAACTTCATGCCTTCCTGGGAGCCGGAGAGGGTGAGGGATCGCACGCACATGAGGATCAGGAGCAGGAAGAGGATGGGCATCAGGATTTTGCCGACATTCTCGATTCCTTTCTGGACGCCCATCGTGATGACAATGCCGGTCAGGGCCAAGAAGAGCAGTTGGCACAGCAGCGGCAATAAAGAGCCTTGGGTGAAATTAGCGAAAACGTTGGCCACGGCATCGGGTTCCAGACCTGCGAGGCGACCGCTGCCGGACAAGACAATATAGTTGAGGGTCCAGCCAGCCACCACGCTATAGAAGGCATAGATGAGGAAGGCGGCCACGATGCCAAAGATGCCGAGCACGACCCATCCTTTACGGCCTCCGCTGAGGGCCTTGTAGGCTCCCACCACATTGCGTTGGGAGCGGCGTCCGATGATGAACTCGGTCATCATGAGTGGGATACCGATCAGCACGACAAAGATGATGTAGATGAGCAGGAAGGCGCCGCCGCCATTCTGGCCAAGCATATAGGGAAAACGCCAGATATTACCGAGTCCGACTGCGCCGCCGGCGGCTGCGAGGATTGCGCCAATGTTGGAGGTAAAGCCTCTTGGGGTGGGATTTGTGGACATGATGACTTTGAACTTTGACGATGAACTTTGACTAGGGACTAGAGGAGGTTATTCAGACATTACAACCCATATTTGCCTTGAGTTTCTGGCAGCTAAAAGAGGGGGCAAATGTACACAAATTTCGCACATCGTCAACCGATTGGAAACAAATACTGCGGGATAAGGCTTGGCTTGGCAGGGGAGCATCACACGATGGCGGCGATGAAGTAGTAGATCATCAGGCCGACGCAGACCAGCTTGAGGACGGTGCCGGTCATCAGGCCGACGAAGGAGCCTGCACCAGCTTTCAGGGCTTGTGGCAGGGTCATTCCGTCATGGACGCCATGGGCCAGCATCTCGCCCGCGACCGCTCCTATGAAGGGGCCGAGCACGATGCCCCACGGGCCGAAGAAGAGGCCGGCGACAAGGCCCAGGGTACTGCCCCAGACACCGGACTTGGTACCACCCAGCACCTTGGTGCCCCATACGGGGACAATGGCATCGAGGATTTGCACCACAGCCGTCACGACGCCCCAAATAATCAAAAACCTCCAGCTGAACTGCACCTTGTCGGTAGCCTGAAGGAGCCACAGTCCGCCATAAGCCAGCGGCACCCCGGGGAGGATGGGCAGGATGCAGCCCACCAAGCCGGCCAGCAGACAAAGAGCTCCCAAAATTATCAGGACAATATCCATATCGGCGGCAAAGATAAATATTTTTGGCAAAAAATATGTTTCAACAATTTTGTGTACTTTTGCGGCCTATCTAACAAACCATTCTGACCTATGGAAAATCAGGAAAGATTTCACGCCATTGGCGACAAGCTGTACAGCGTCACCAAGAACTATCTAGCCCATCATCTGGACTATCCTACGGATATTGTTGTTGGCATCAACTGGGAAAAAGAGGATATTGTCATCGACAGTCCCGGCAAGATGGATGCCTCCTACGAGCAGTTCAGCATTGCCGAGTTCATCACCATTGATGAGAAGGGCTATTTTGTACCCCGTCTCTTTTAGCCGTCATGAGAAGGTTCCTATATTCCTGTTTGTGGTGCCTGGTCATTCTGACAATTTTCAGCAGTTTCACCACGGTGCCGCCTCATAAGAGCCGTGCCATTGCCATCTTGTCACGGATGACCTTGGAGGAGAAGATCGCGCAGCTGATGATCATCCGCATCAGCTCCACGGAGACGGAGTCTTACAATCTGAGCAAGATTGCGGAGATTGAGCAGTATCAAGTCGGGGGAGTATGTTTCTTCAAGGGCGGACCGGTGCGGGAGGCCATCCTCACCAACCGCATCCAGGCGGTGAGCAAGGTGCCCTTGTTCATCTCCATTGATGGCGAGTGGGGCCCGGCGATGCGATTAGACAGTTGTATCGCCTTCCCGCGGCAGATGACCTTAGGGGCGCTCTCTGCCAGACATGATACTTTAATATATCAGATGGGAGTCGAGATTGCCAAGCAATGCCAGGCTGTCGGCATCAACCTCAACTTCGCGCCGGTAGTTGACATCAACAACAACGCCAAGAATCCGGTCATCAACAGCCGCTCCTTCGGCGAGAACCGCGACAAGGTCACCGAGAAAGGGGCGCGCTACCTGCGGGGCATGCAGGATGGCGGCATCATCGGCTGTCTGAAGCACTTCCCCGGTCATGGCGACACCGAGACAGACTCTCATCTAGGCCTGCCGGTCATCAAGAAAAGCCGTATCGAGTTGGACGAGTTGGAGCTCTATCCCTACCGTCAGTTGATGGATCTCAACCCCGACATGATCATGGTGGGGCACCTCAGTATTCCCGCCTTGGATCCGTCGCCTAACTCCATATCCTCTCTCTCCTACCCTATCATCTCCGAGCTATTAAAGAAAGAATTCGGCTACACCGGCCTCATCATCACCGACGGACTGGAGATGAAGGGAGTCCAGAAGTATAAACAATACGATGGCGAGATTGAGATCAAGGCTTTGCTGGCGGGGGTAGACCTTTTGTTGCTGCCCGACTACGAGACGGGGGTCATCATCCAAGCCATCAAGAAAGCTGTGGATGACGGCATCATCCCTGAGGAGCTCATCAACGAGCGCTGTCTGCGTGTCTTGGAATTTAAAGGAGCCAAAGGGCTGTTGCGTACGCCCAGGCCCATCAACATCCAGCACTTGCAAGCCCAGTTGAACACTCCGGAAGCACAACGCATCAACGATGAGATCGAGCGATTTGCCATCACCGAGGTCAAGAATGAGCGATTGCTCCCACTGACCGACGACAACACCGTTGCTTTTCTCTGCTTAGGTCGCGACAACCTGCACAAAGAGTATCAAGAGCAACTGAAAGATTACCATTTCTTCTCCTTGTACAAGTCGAAGGCCCCCACCACCCAGCAGCAGCAGGAGATCCGGCAAGCGTTGGCTCCCTATCAGAAGGTAGTCATTGCCTACGGCGGTTCCAACCAGCTGGCCAACAAGAACTACGATGTGGACCCCAAGACTGTGTCGTTCATCCAGGAGCTGGCCAGGAGCAAAGAGGTAGTGTTGATCCACCTGGGCAACCCCTACGCACTCAACCAGTTCCCGTCGTTGGATGCCGTTAAGGCGGTGCTGGTTGCCTACCAGTTCACACCGAACACTTTGCGTTGTGCCGTAGATGCTTGTTTCGGGCGACAGGCCTGCGAGGGTTTCCTGCCCGTCAGCACCACGCACTTCCCCGCGGGCTCGGGCACTGCGCCCTCCCGGCAATTTGAGAGGAAGACCTCCCTGCTTCCCGACACCATCGTGAAGCAGTTGGACCAGATGCTCCAGAAGGGCATCAACGACAAGATCTATCCAGGCTGCGTCGTGCTGGCCATGAAAGACGGACAGATATTGTACCACAAGGCCTTCGGACATTTCACATACGACAAACAGGACAAGGTGACAGTGCAGACCATGTACGACATCGCTTCGGTCACCAAGACCGCAGCCACCACCTTGGCGGTGATGAAGTTATATGATGACCATCGGTTTGCCTTAACAGACCCCATCGGGCAGTATCTGCCTTACCTGAAAGGCACCGACAAGGCCAACATCACCATTGCGGAACTGTTGACGCACACCTCCGGGCTTACGGCCTTCATCCCCTTCTACACCAAGATACAAGGTGATGAGCAGTATCTCCGCCGTTATCACTCCACCAACTTCAGCATCCAAGTGGCTGACCATCTGTATCTACGCAACGACTATCCTGACACCATGCGCCGCATCATCGCGCACAGCAAGCTCAAGGCCAAGCAATACGAGTACAGTGACCTCAACTTTCTACTGTTAAAGGAGATGGTGGAACAGATCAGCGGTCAACCCATGGAAGATTTTCTGAGAGAAAACTTCTATGATCCCATGGGGCTGAAGCGCACCTCCTTCAACCCGCTGAGTCATGGTTACCGCAAGCAGGACATTGCCCCTTCGGAGATGGACAAGACCTTCCGCAAGCAGGTGGTGCAGGGCTATGTGCACGACCAGACCTCCGCGTTGTTCTACGGCAATGCGGGCAATGCGGGGCTTTTCACCACGGCTGCTGAATTAGGGGCTATCTATCAGATGGTTTCCAACGGAGGGCTCTATCAGGGGCATCGTTATTTGTCGGAGGAGACGGTCCGGCTATTCACCTCCGTGTACAAGATGCACGGCTGTCAGGAGCGTGGCTTAGGGTTCCACACTCCAAAAGCCAGTGGCAGCAGTTCTATCCTTCCCGCCAAAGCAGGCACCAGGACTTTTGGGCACCAGGGCTTCACGGGCACGGTGGTCTGGTGCGACCCCGACAGTGGGCTGCTTTACATCTTCCTCTCCAACCGCGTCTATCCAGATTGTTATCCCAACAAGTTATCACAGAGCAGAATACGTCTTAAAGCCCACGAGTTGATCTATGAGGGCCTCTTAAACCACTAATGATCCACGTTTATGACCACAGAACCATTGTTACTGCATATTGAAACTGCCACGGAGATTTGTTCGGTAGCCTTATCCAAGGGCCCGGCGATCATCGGTGTGGAGGAGAGTTCCGATGGCAACTCCCACTCCAAAAATCTGTTACCCTTCATTGACCGGCTCATGCAGGCTGCCGGGCGGCGCATGGAAGAGTTGGACGGTGTGGTGGTCAGTATCGGTCCGGGCTCCTACACGGGCTTGCGCATTGGCACCTCCACGGCCAAGGGTATCGCCTACTCCTTGGGCAAGCCGGTCATCACGGTGGGCACCTTGGAGAGCATGGCCTATGGGGCGGCAGCGCAATGGGTCCCGGACGGCCTGTCTGCACCGTATTATGTGCCGATGATTGACGCGCGCCGCATGGAGGTCTTCGCCGCCCAGTACGATGCCCAGTTGCAGGAGGTGGGCACCCCTTCCGCCGTTATTGTGGATGAGGATGCCTTCCAAGCATTATTGGCGCAGCAGCGTGTCGTATTCTGTGGCAATGGGATGCCCAAGTGCAAAGAGCTGTTGTCGCAGCACCCCCATGCCCTTTTCGTGGACGCCCCCCTCTCGGCCCGTTCCCTGCTGGTGCCTGCCTTGAAGAAGTGGAAGGCACAGGCGTTCGCCGACACGGCCTACTTCGAGCCCTTCTACCTGAAAGAGTACGTGGCTGCCAAGCCGGTGGTCAAAGGACTGCATCCCAACAGCTAAGCCATGGAGGAGAACATCACCATACAAGAGCCGGTAGATCAGAAGAAAAAGCTGAATATCCTCGCCATCGCCGACGATTCCGACTACGGTCGTGCAGCGGTATGCCACGGGGCCATGCTGGCTGCCGTCTTCTCCGGTTCCCTGACCATCGTCTCCAAATTCGGGTTTGCTTACGAGGACCACACGCCCCGTGCTGATGGTGACGCCTGGCTGCTATATGCACAGAAGGTGGTGGACCACAACATTGAGACCATCATGCTACCCCACTACTATTTCCCGGAGACCCTTTACCAATATGCGGAGGAGACCAACACCATCATGTACGTCATCGGGGTGGACAAGTCGGGAGGCGAGGGATTCTTCAGTCTTAGCAAGGCGCTACGCTTCATCAAGGGGTCTCGGTTGCCCGTGATGACTGTGGGCAAGACGCTGCCCGACAAGGAGATATATCAGCATGTGATGTTGCCGATCGACATTGAGCGCCAAGCCAAGGAGAAGGCCTTGTGGGCCGGCTACTTCAGCCGCTTCTACCAGTCCACCATCCACATCCTGCACAACGACTACAAAGATGCCGGGCTAAAGCGACAGGTGAACGACAACATCGCCTTTGTCGAGAAGCTCTATCAGAATTTGGAGGTGAAGTATGAGCTGGACAGTGTGTCGGTAAACCAGGATATAGACCGTTACTCCATCGAATACGCGCCCACCATCGGGGCCTCCCTGACAGTCATCATGATGACGCGATACGTCACGTTGGGAGACCTGCTGACAGGCCGAAGGGAGAAGAAGATCATCGGCAACCCGCAATCATTGCCGGTGCTCTGCATCAACCAGCGCGACGACCTGTATGTGCTCTGCACGTAGTTTAGGAGAAGAAACGACGGTTGATGGTCCATCATATACGATAAATAGTTATTTTTGCTGCCGGGAATGATGCTTCCCGACATCTTTGCATAAAAAAGACAACAATGACCGCTTTTGACTTTTGTAATATTCTCTTCTCCATCCCGAAGACTTTGCGCTTCAACCTTCATTATTTCCCGTTGAAGACTGCCTTGAAGCTGCCTGTCTTCGTCTCGCATCGCACCTTCTTGCGAGAGTTGCACGGACAGGTTGTGCTGCCCGGGCAGGTGGAGACGGCCATGATCAGGATCGGATTCGGCGATGTGGGCCACTACGACCGCAAGCGTTCCCGCAGCATCTGGCAGGTGAGCGGCACGGTCAGCTTCGGCGGCAAAGCCAGTATCGGTCACGGCTCCAAGCTGTCGGTACGCGGGCATCTGGACCTCGGGGCCGGCTTCAATATGACCGCGGAGAGTACCATTGTCTGTGCGCACCGCATCACCATCGGCCACGACTGCCTGGTGGGCTGGGACACCCTCATGATGGACACGGACGAGCACCCTTTATACGACCAGGAGGGGGTGCGCATCAATCCCGACAAGCCCATCCGTTTAGGCGATCACGTCTGGATTGGCTGCAAGTGCTTGCTGCTGAAGGGGGCGTCGGTGCCCTCCCACTGCGTGCTGGCGGCTGGCACGCTGCTGAAGAGCGCCTTTGAAGGCGAGAACCAAGTCATTGGTGGCAATCCGCCCACCATTCTCAAGCAAGAGGTCCGCTGGGAGCATCAATAGGTGAGGCACCCGCAACAACGCCCATTCTGCTTCATTTTTTTACACAAAACGGTGTTCAAAAAACAGCGCCGCAGGGTCTGTTTATTGTCGGAGAATGGCTATATTTGCACTTTGTCTAAAAATATGTTAATATGTATAATATAGCACTTATCGCAGGCGGTGATTCTGGAGAATATGAAGTCTCCTTACGGACGGCTGACAACATTTTCCAGATGCTGGACAAGAATCTTTTTAAGCCGTATCTTATTCATTTCAAGGGCTCTGAATGGACCTGGAAAGGCAATGACGGGAGTTTGTACCCCATCGACAAGAATGATTTCTCGCTGAAGGTAGCGGGGGAGAAGATCACCTTTGACATCGTCTTCATTGCCATTCACGGCACGCCGGGAGAGAACGGCAAGCTACAGAGTTATCTGGAGATGTTAGGGCTTCCCTACACGGGCTGTGGCAGTTTCTGTTCGGCGCTCACCTTCAACAAATACTACTGCAACTTGGCGGTAGCGGCATTAGGCATCCCGATTGCGCCATCGCTGCATTTCTACCATACCGACCCTGTCGACTATGCGCAGATTGAGGCGGTATGCGGATATCCGTGCTTCGTCAAGTCGTGCAACTCGGGCTCCAGTGTGGGCGTCACCAAGGTGCACAGTGCCGAAGAGCTGGCGGGGGCCTTTGCGGAGGCGTTCAAATACGACAACCAGTTGATGGTGGAGAAGTTCGTGCGGGGGCGCGAGATGACCTGCGGTGTGACGTCCGTTTACGGATCGGTGCAGACCCTCGCCGTCACGGAGGTAGTGGCCAGCAACGAGTTTTACGACTACGATGCCAAATACTCCGCGGTGGGGCACAAACTGCTGACGCCCGCCGCCATCCGGCCGGAGGATGAGGCGCTCTTGAGAAAGTACAGCGAGTGCATCTTCCACAACCTCGACTGCAAAGGAGTTGTGCGTGTTGACTTCATCATATCGGAAGATGACGGAAAGCCTTATTTCCTGGAAATCAACACCATTCCTGGACAGACAGCTTTAAGCATCATTCCTGATCAGGTCAAATTTAAACAATTGGACCTGACGGACTTCTATACACGGCTGGCCATGGAGGCTCTCCCCCAGTCATAACATCAAATCCAACCTTCACGCATGAAAAAGAGAATCACGCTATTTTTACAGACTATCACCTGTTTCGCCGCTCTGGCCTGTATGCCGGGGATGATGTTCGGGCAATATACGGAGCGGGACATCCGCGCATACATCGAGCAATACAAGGAGGTGGCGATGACAAAGATGCAGGAGCATCGGATCCCGGCGAGCATCACCTTGGCGCAGGGCATATTGGAGAGTGCCTGTGGGATGAGTCGTCTGGCCACGGAAGGCAACA
Source organism: Bacteroidales bacterium (assembly GCA_017544105.1). Classification (GTDB taxonomy): domain Bacteria; phylum Bacteroidota; class Bacteroidia; order Bacteroidales; family WCHB1-69; genus F23-D06. The sequence continues at coordinate 38,516 of JAFYEU010000031.1, read as the reverse complement.
ACCATTTCGGCATCAAGTGTCATGAGAACTGGGAGGGTGACACCATCCTGGTGGACGATGACGAGTTGCAGGAATGTTTCCGCAAATATGCGAGTGCGGCGGACTCCTACAACGACCACTCATTGTTTCTGAAAACCCGGAAACGGTATGCCAACCTCTTTGAGTTGAACATCCTGGACTATACGGCCTGGGCGCAGACGTTGAAAGCGGACGGTTATGCCACCAACCCCAAATATCCGGAGTTGCTCACCGGCTTGATCGAGCGTTTTCAGCTAGCCCGTCTGGACACCATTGCCATGTTAGGCGAGGGGGCCTTACACCAGCCGCTGGCAGCGGACAACACCTCTCCGGGCGCCTCCGCCGCTGAGCAGAGCCAGACGCCCGTCGTGCCGGCACAACCCGTCGAGAAGAAGGTCTTCACGGCGCTGGGCAGCGAGTATCCCATGGGAAGCAGTCCGTTCACCTACCGCAAGGTCTTTGAAAACAACAGGACCTATTTTGTCATTGCGAAGAAAGGCGACACCTACGAGACCATTGCAGGCGACGTGCAGGTATCGGCGGCCAGCATCCGCGCCTTCAACGATGCCGACAGCGACATGCAGCCGATGGAGAACGAGATCGTTTATATAGAGGCCAAAGCCAAGAACAATCCCGCCAAGATCCACATCGTGGTGGCGGGTGAGACCCTCCGCTACATTGCGCAGCGTTATGGTGTTCAGCTTCAATATATCTTCAAATACAATAATTTGAATGAAAAATCGATTATACATCCTGGTGACCAGATTTTATTAAGGCATTAAAAATATCAAACTATGAAAAGGACATTTACCATCGCAGCATTGCTGTTAGTCTGGATGGCCGGTTTTTCGCAATACACGATGGAAGACCGGATTTACGACTACATCGACCAATACAAAGACTTGGCGATGAGGGAGATGGAGTTATACAAGGTGCCGGCTAGCATCACGTTGGCCCAAGCCATCTACGCCTCCAAGGTGGGCACCAACCGGGTGGCAATGGAGGCCAACAACCATTTCGGCATCATGTGCCACACGGATGAATGGAAAGGGGAGACCTTTTATGAGACGGAGAACCACAGCCGTGAGTTCTGTTTCCGCAAATATGCCACGGTAGAGGACTCTTACCGCGACCATTCCTTGTTTTTGTCGCAGCGGAGCCGTTACGTGAAGCTCTTCTATTATCCTATCACGGATTACAAGTCTTGGGCTTACGGGCTGAAGGAGGCAGGCTATTCGGGCAATCCGCGCTATGCGGACACGCTGATCTCCATCATTGAGAAATACTATCTGATGCACTACGATCGCAAGGTGGCGCAGAAGTTAGGCGACACCCTTGCCTTGAAGAAGGTGGACGCTCCATCCCCGGAGATGGTCACGACAGCTCCGAAGAGCCAGCCGGCAGTAGCGGTCGCCACCCCGAAGGCTGAGCCAGTGGTGAAGCCGGCTCCGGCGGTCAGCACCACGACCACCATCACGGAGAAGCCGCAGCCGAAGGCCGAAGAGAAGAAGCCGGAAGCCAAGCCTGTGGAAAAGCCGGCAAAGAGTGAGCCTGTGACGACCACCGCGCCGAAGGAGACCAAGGTGGAGACGCCTCCAGCAGCGACCACCACGGAGACCTATCCCAACACGTTACCCAAGGCGGCATCTGTAGAAGGGAAGAACATCTTCATCCTTGACCCCTACTCCGTCCCTTTCAAGCAGGCCTACTATCCCTACACCAGCCGCCCGGTGTACGAAAACAACAAGACCCGCTTCATCATCGCCAAGCGTGGCGACACTTATGCCAGACTGGCAGCCGCCATGCAGATGTCGGAGAAGAACCTGCGTGCCTACAATGATGTCTATGACGACTCCGAGCCCATTGAAGATGAGGTGGTCTATCTGGAGATGAAGAGCACCAAATCACCGGTGGAATACCATACGCTTGCTGCGGGTGACACCTATCGTTTCATTGCCCAGAAGTACGGCATCCAGCTCAAGATCATCATCAAACGCAATAGTGGAGCCATCAGCAGCTACGGCATTGGCGACCGTATCTGCATCGGCTGCAAATAGACCCTAAAAGCCATCAGCTATGCCCAGCGGATTTTACAAGTTCAACCCCAAGACCCTCTCCTTTGAGAAAGCGAAGCTCGGTTTCAGGCACATCGCTAAGAGGATGGTGTGGGTATTTCTCAGCGGCATAGCCTTTGCACTCATCTTCATCTGGATCGGCTTTTACGTCATTGACTCGCCCAAAGAGAAGCTGCTGGAGCAGGAAAACAACGAGTTGAAGGCAGAAGTGGAGGAACTCAACAGCAGAATAGATCTGATGTCGAAAGTGCTTTTAGACATTGAGGACCTGGATGACAACGTATATCGCACCATCTTGGAGGCGGATCCCATCCCGGCGTCAGAGCGATATCCTCTGCTGGCAGAGCGCCCCGGCAATGACAGTCTCTCGCGTTCCGAAGCCAGTGCCCTCCTGAAAGAGGCCAACAAGAAGGCCGACAAGCTGATGGTCCGGCTGGCGGCGCAGTCCAAGTCCTTGGATGAGCTGGAGCGCATCGCCGACAAGAAGTCAGACATGCTTACCTGCATTCCGGCAATCCGTCCATTGAAGAACATGTACAGTGTCACTTCCGGTTTCGGGCGGCGTTATCACCCTGTCTTGAAGACTTTGCGTTCCCATACGGGGGTGGACATTGCCGCACCCAAGGGGACGCCCATCTATGCCACTGCCGACGGGGTGGTGTCGGGAGAGAATCCGGGCGGCGGCTACGGCATCTGCGTGGTCATCAACCACGGCTACACCTACAAGACCCTCTACGCACACATGTCCAAGAAAACGGTCAGGCCCGGCCAGCATGTCAAGCGCGGACAGGTCATCGGCTATGTGGGAACCACCGGCATGGCCACAGGATCCCACCTGCACTATGAAGTCATCAAGGGCGGACAACGCGTCAATCCCGTCTATTATTTCTACAGCGACATCACTCCGGAGGAGTACAATGCCATCCTCGAATCCTCCCGGAAGGTCAACCAATCCTTGTCCTAATGAAGATATTGCGACCTTTACACCTTTTGTTTCCAGTCCTTTTGTCCTTCTTGTGCCTTGCCTGCTCAACCAAGGGGCGTAACAGCGACAAGATGATCTTCCACTACAACGAGTCAGGAGGCATTCAGACCTTGGACCCTGCCTACTCCTCGGGCCAGGCCGTCATCTGGGCCTGCAACCAACTCTACAACGGGTTGGTGGAGCTAGATGACTCCATGCGCATCGTCCCATCCATCGCCAAGAGCTGGACCATCTCCGAGGACGGACGGACGTACACCTTCACCCTGCGATCGGACGTCACCTTCCACAACACCGACTTTTTCCCATTCGAAGGGAAGCGGTATGTCAAGGCGGCCGACTTCGTGTACAGTTTCGGCAGGATTTTGGATGGAGAGGTGGCCTCCCCGGGTGCGTGGGTTTTTCAAAAGGTGAAACGCGATGCCGACAGCAGGCCCTGTTTTGAGGCGCTGGACGACACCACCTTCCAGATCACCCTGTCGGAGCCCTTCCCGCCCTTCTTAGGCATCCTGACGATGAAATACTGCTCCGTGGTACCCCATGAGGTAGTGGAGCATTACGGCAAAGACTTCCGCAACCATCCCGTAGGCACAGGGCCCTTCAAGTTCCAGCTGTGGCAGGAAGGGGTCAAGATGGTATTGCGCAAGAACCCCGACTACTTCGAACGTGACGAGCAAGGCACTCCCCTGCCCTATCTGGACGCGGTGGCGATCTCCTTTATCGTGGACAAGCAGTCGGTCTTCATGGAGTTCATGAAGGGGAGCATAGACTTCATGTCGGGAGTAGAGGCTTGTTACAAGGACGCGCTCTTGACCAAAGAGGGGCTGTTGAACCCCGAATACAAGGATCAGATCACCTTGTTGACCGGTCCCTACCTGAACACGGAATACCTGGGATTCATGCTTCAAGACAAGGGCAATGGCAACCCATTGCTCAACAAAAAGATCCGGCAGGCCATCAATTATGGCTTCGATCGGGAGAAGATGATGAAGTTCCTGCGCAACAATGTAGGCTATGCGGGCACGGCGGGTTTCATCCCGATGGGCATGGCCGCTTTCGACGCGGAGCGAGTCAAGGGATATGATTACAACCCGAAGAAGGCCGCAGCGCTGCTGGCGGAGGCGGGCTATCCGAACGGCAAAGGGCTCCCGCCCATCAGCGTGGCTGTGTCGGCCAACTATGCCGACCTCTGCCAATATATCCAGCATGAGCTATCACAGATTGGCATCGACCTCCGTCTGGACATCACCCAGGGGGCGCAGCAGCGTGAGATGATGCGCAACTACCAGCTGCCCTTCTTCCGGGGATCCTGGATCTGCGATTACCTCGACGCGGAAAACTACCTGGCCCTCTTCTACTCCAAGAATCTGCAGCCTGTGGGATCCAACTACACCCACTATGTGAACAAGGCCTTCGACAAGCTCTACGAAGCCTCCCAGCGCTGCACCGATGAGGCCAGGCGAAATGAATACTATATCCGTATGGACTCCCTGCTGATGGAGGATGCACCTGTTGTGGTACTCTACTATGACAAGGTCGTGCGTTTCACCCGCAAAGAGGTCACCGGCTTGGGCATCAACCCGGTCAACATGCTGGACTTGAGAAGGGTTCAAATATCCGATTAGCTTTATAGGGCACGACTCTTCAAAAAGCATTCTTAAAAACTATCATTCCGCTTACGCTCAAAAAATGGTCCCTACCCTTGACTATATCAGACAGAAATTCCATGAGTTCAACCACCTCTATTTTCAGGACAAGCTTGCGCCCATCCCAATCAAACTGAGCAACACCAAATCGTATGTAGGGAACATCTCCTTCAAACGTCGCAGAAAGTTTTTCGGTCAATGGGAATACTACGATTTCACCATGCGTATCAACACGCGGATAGCGCTCAGCGAGCAGGAGTTGGAGGACACTATTCTACATGAGATGATCCATTACTATCTTTACGCTAATCAACTCCAAGATAAGACGCCCCATGGTCCGCACTTCAGGCAGATGATGCAATATTTCAACGACACTTATGGGCGGCACATCACCATCTCACACAAAGGTGCGAAAGTTGAATGGAAGCAAGATGAGAACTCCAAGCCTAAAAAGCATATTTTCGCCATACTGACACATAAATCAGGAAGAAAATACGTAAAAGTCGTCCCTCGCATCAGAAGTCGAGTGTTATATTTTCACAACAGCATGTTCAAGAGTGGAGAGATCATCGAAATAAAATGGTATTATTCAACAGACCCTTACTTCAACCGATTTCCCTCTTCTGTCTCTATGCGCGTATATGAATTTGAAGAAGCAGAGATGTTGCCCCGCATCAAGGAGGCCCAACCCTTGTATTGTGACGGCAAGAACGTCATAGTCACACGCTGACTTTGAACTGAATCAAACATTGCCATCGAAGATATTGTATAAGCAGGCGAACCCTTCACCGCATCTTTGGGGTCGTACGTGCTATCATGCCCATAATGGTACGAGACGTCCGTCACGAAAGGCTGCAAGTACGTGTCCTTCTCTTGAGAAGAACTAATCCGCCAGTGCCTCCTTCATCTTCTTCACCAGACTTTCCACATCAAAGCCCACCTCTTTGTACAGAGAAGGGATATCTCCGTGGGAGATGAAGCGATCGGGCAGGGCAACGTGATGAAGGTGGATATGATTCATCTGATGTTCCTCCAGGAACTCAGCCACAGCGGAGAAGAGTCCGCCCTTCTCGGTGCCGTCCTCGACGGTCATCCAGACAGGGAAGCGCTTAGACAAGGTCAGCAGTTGTTGTTCGTCGAGCGGTTTCAAGAAGCGGACATCGAGATGGGCAGGGTTCATGCCCTGTGCCTGCATCTGACGGATAGCCTCTGTCACCTTCGAGGCGAGGGGGCCGAGGGAGAGGACAAGCAGGTCTTGTCCATCTTGGAGCAGTTCGCTTTGGCCAATGGGGAGGTCTTGGGGTTCGTTATGCCAATCCGTGAGCACGCCGCGCCCGCGGGGGTAGCGTATCACGAAGGGCAGGCCATTATTTCCCTTCGACTGATGATAGGCCGTCCACATCAGATGTCGCAACTCATGCTCATTGCGCGGCGAGGCGATGACAAGGTCTGGGATCGCACGCAGGAATGCCAAATCAAAGGCACCCTGATGCGTGGCGCCATCCTCCCCCACCAATCCGGCGCGGTCAATGCAGAAGATGACGGGCAGTTTCTGCAGCGCCACATCGTGGATCACTTGGTCATAGCCGCGCTGGAGAAATGAGGAGTATATGTTGCAGAAGACCGTCAGGCCATCGGCCACCATGCCGGCGGCAAAGGTGACGGCATGCTGCTCGGCAATACCGACATCGAAGACACGCTCAGGAAATTCAGCATCCATGATGGTCATGGAGCAGCCTGTTGCCATCGCCGGCGTGATACCCACCACCTTCTCATCCTGTCGGGCGATCTCCAGCAATGTATGGCCGAAGACATCCTGGAACTTAGGCGGCTGGTTGCCGCTCTCCGGCTTGATGATCTGGCCGGTGTCGGGATCGAACTTCCCCGGCGCGTGATAGGTGGTCTGGTTCTGCTCTGCCACATCCAAGCCCTTGCCCTTGACGGTGATCACATGCAGCAACTGGAGCCCGGGAAGCCGTTTCAGGCTTTGGAGCGTCTTGACCAGATAGATCACATCGTGACCGTCGGCCGGGCCGAAGTAACGGTATCCAAGGCTTTGGAACAGGTTGCTGCCACCCAGCAGATAACCCTTGACGCCATTGCCGAGCCGGCTGAAAAAGCGGGTGATGGCATTAGAACTCTTCGACTTGAAAGTGAAGATGTTCCACAGTCGGTTCTTGAACCGGTTATAAGCAGGCGAGGCCGTCAGGGTGAGCAGATATTTGCTCATGGCACCCGTGCTCTGGTCAATAGATATCTTATTGTCGTTGAGGATGACCAACATATTGACATCGCGGTAGGCAGCCTGATTCATGGCCTCAAAGGCCATGCCGCCCCCGATGGCACCATCACCGATGACGGCGATATGGTTGCGTTCCTTGTCGCCATTCAGCTTGGAGGCCAACGCCATGCCCAAAACGGCGGAGATGGAGGTGGAGGAGTGTCCTGTGCCAAAGGCATCATATTCGCTCTCCTCACGGCGCGGGAAGCCGCTGATACCGCCATAGCGACGATTGGTGTGGAACATCTCCTTACGTCCTGTCAGGATCTTGTGGCAGTAGGCCTGGTGACCCACATCCCACACCAACTTGTCATACGGAGTGTCAAAGACATAATGCAGGGCTACTGTCAGTTCCACCACACCAAGGCTGGAACCTAGATGGCCAGGGTTCTCAGCTGTCTGCTCAATGATATAGCGGCGAAGCTCCTGGCAGAGAGCCGGCAGCTCCTCCAGCGAAAGCTTACGTAGATCCTCAGGCGTCCGAATCTGATCCAAATACGACATATCCATTAACTTAACAAGCTCTTATAGAAAGATATCAGTTGGTCCTTGATCAGGGCACTATTATGGTGTACAGAGATAAACTCGCGGGCATTCTCACCGATGATGGAACAGAGGTCGGGCGTGGCCACGCACTTATGGATGGCAGCGGCGAACTCCTCCGGGGTATTGGCAATGAAGAGATGTTTCCCATTCTCCACCTCCAGGCCTTGCGCACCCACAGAGGTGGTAATCACGACTTTCCCCAACGCCATTCCTTCGATGATCTTCACGCGGATGCCACTACCGGCGAGCAGGGGCACCACCATGATATCGTGCTGCAGCATAAACTCATTGGCATCTGGCACAGAACCGGCCAATATCACATTTTGGTCATGCCGTTGATAGAAGGACTCGGGAATATGATGCCCCGCGATGGTAAAGGTGAGTTCCGGCTGTTCTTTCAGGATTACAGGCCATACCTCATCCAAAAACCATTCGATGCCTTCCACATTAGGGGCCCAGTTCATGCTGCCTAGATGGAAGATGGAGGGCTCGTCGGAAGGAATATAGTCGTCCTCGTCCTCATATTTGTCCATGTCAATGCCAAAGGTCAAGACTTCCCCCTTGGTTTCAGGGGAAAGGGCTTGGAAGAACTGATAGTCGGGGGTTGAAATTGTCAGATAGCCATCTACCGACTGCAGGATGCGGCGTTCCACCTTCTCCAGCTGGTGGGCATTGGTACGGTAGAGCCATTTGCGCAGGAGGTTGCGTTCGTTCTGAGCCAGTCGTTCCCAGATCTCATGCTCAATGTTGTGCATGCGCATCACCACCTTGGCTTTGCTATACTTGCGGATAACGGGGATGTAGGCCATCATATAGATAGACTCCACATGGACAATATCGAAGGTTTCCCTTTTCAGGATCTGTGTCAGGAGAGACACCATCTGCTTGGAGTAAAAGCGGTTGATATGGTAGGAAGTATGGGTGCACAAGGATTTCAGGGCATCTTTCAGTCGAGGAGTGGTATCCACAAAGACCGACTCAAAACGGGTTCGTTGGAGATAGTCTTTGGGAAACGCGCTCATATTGACCGGATGCTTAGGGGTCTCCAAGGCGACCACTTTCACCTCCTGACCACTATTCAGCAGCATGTCGGTGACATTATGGATAGCGACACAGCCGCCATCTACCAGCGGAAAGGGCGGTTTATGACACAGTTGCAGTATTTTCATTTCGTTTCTTAAATATCTTCAAGTTTTTAAAATTCTCGATAAATTTGGCATACGTATCGGGGGAGAGAACTGAAGAGTCTGTGGTAGCATGATACGTGAGGAAGACGCAGATGGGCAGCAGGACCATGGAGGAGAGCCACATTCCGAACCAGACGGGCAGCGGGCTGCTTTTTGACAATTTCTCGCCAATAATGGAAATAGCGAAGTAGAATGTAAAGAAGACCACCGTGATCACCAACGGGATGCCGATGCCACCCTTGCGGATGATGGAGCCCAGTGGGGCGCCAATGAAGAAAAAGAGCAGGCAAGCTACGGCGAGCGTGAACTTGCGATAGAACTCTATCTGATAGTTCCACATTTGGTGAGTGCGGAAATTCACATCCTGGAAGTTGTAATTGATCGCATAGGAGGTGTTCCGCGCCCCATTTTCAGCCAATTGCAGCACCCGTGCCTGTAGTTCCTCTCCATAGTCGGCAGGCTTACGCAGATGCTCCAAGGAGGCCGTATCCAGGCTGTTGTTGTCTTTCACCTTCTGGTTGAAGAAATAGAGACAGCCGAAGAAGACTTCCGCCGCATTCATATTCTGCGTTTGGATATAATGCTTGGCCGTATCTATCTTGTCATTCAGCTGACTGATGGACAGGGCGGTGGAGTGGTTCTCGTAGAAGCTGGCATCCACATTCTGAGCGGAGAAGTCCGACATGTCGAAGCGTTTATACTGCTTGCTGAAGGTGGTGCGCATCAAGGGATAATGGACCTTGGTATCGTAAGAGCCACGCGTAATGGATGATTCGTCCCATGTGGACCCGTTATAGAGCGTGAAGAGCAGGTAATGCTTATCGGGAGTCACCACCATCGTACCCTCTTCGGCGCTGGTCACACTGATGTTCCCTTGCCTTTTGGAATGGTCATAGATGAGAATATCCTTGATGGTCACCCCATCAGGCATTTTCTTGCCCACGCGGATGGCGTAGTTGTCGATATCGGTATAGAAGACCCCTTCTGTGATATTGAGGGCAGGTTTTTGCTCTTGGATGTCGAAGAGCAGCATCCTCAGCTTGACGGAGGCGCGTGGGATGATATCATTGGATACCTCGAAGGCCAGGCCGCCGATCAGGGTGGCCATGATAGCCAAGGGCATCATCATCCGCCGAGTAGAGATGCCCGCCGACTTGAGCGCCACTATCTCGGACCGTTCACCCATGTTACCGAAGGTCATCAGGGAAGCCAACAGCACAGCCAACGGGAAGGCCATGGAGGACAGGGTGATAGAGGCGTAGAAGAGCAGCTTCAAGAGGACGCCCACCTCAAGACCCTTACCCACAAGCTCATCGACCCACTTCCACAAAAACTGCATCAAGAGGACGAAGAGGGCCACGAAGAATGTCAGGACAAAGGGGCCCAAGAAGTTCTTGCACAGATAACGGTCTATAATCTTCACAGTCGGACCATTAGATTAGTAATCTCCGAGCGTCACAGGGAGCTGGGCGAGAGCGGCGGCAGCCTGCTCATCGTTGGGCGGGGTGCCGTGCCATTTGTGAGTGCCCATCATAAAGTCAACTCCTTGTCCCATCTCGGTCTTCATGATGATAGCGATGGATTTCCCTTTGCGGGCTAGCTTCTTGGCCAGCTTCAGCGTCATCACACAGGACTTCATGTCGTTACCATTCATATCCAGCACCAGCCAGTTGAAGGACTCCAGTTTGGCACGCAGGTTGCCGAGGCTGTTGACAGAGTCCACAGGACCGTCGATTTGCTTGCCGTTATAATCGATTGTGACGATGAGGTTATCCACTTTGTTGTTCGGGGCGAACATGAAGGCTTCCCACATCTGGCCCTCTTCCAATTCGCCGTCGCCGGTGAGCGCGAAGACCAGGTTAGGGTCTTGGTTAGCCTTTTTGGCCAGAGCAGCGCCGATGGCCACGGAAACGCCCTGTCCTAGGGAGCCGGAAGCCACACGGACACCGGGAAGGCCCTCCACGGGCGTGGGATGGCCTTGAAGGCGGGTGTGCAGCTTGCGGAAGGTGGAGAGCTCTGAAACCGGGAAGTATCCCCTGCGAGCCATCACGCTATACAAGAGGGGTGAAATATGGCCGTTGGAGAGGAAGAACATGTCCTCGCCAGCACCGTCTTGGGCAAATGCTTCGGGATGGATGTTCATGATCTCAAAATAGAGCGCAGTCATAAAGTCTGCACAGCCTAATGAGCCGCCCGGGTGACCGGACTGGGCACCATGTACCATCCGGATGATATCTCTGCGGACTTGAGCCGCAATGGATTCTAATTCTTTAATTTCCATAATGTTGATATGTTGAATGTTAAAATTCTATTGAAGCGGAGATCTTCTGGGCAATATCGGCAAACTCCTCTTTCGTCAGCTGCACACGCTCCCCCTTGAAGTCGAGGTCACCAACGCCATTGATGGGAACCAGATGGATATGGTTGTGGGGCACGTCGATGCCGATCACGGCAACACCGATCCTCTTGCAGGGGATGGCCTTCTCGATGCCGCGGGCAACCTTCTTGGCGAACACCATCATCTTGCCGAGCAGGTCGTCGGGCAGGTCAAAGATGTAATCGTTCTGGAGTTTAGTGATGACCAGCGTATGGCCTTTGGCAATCGGGGAGATATCCAAAAAAGCGAAGAAATGCTCATCTTCTGCGATTTTGTAACAGGGGATTTCCCCTTTGACGATCTTAGTGAAAATAGTCTCTTCCATCTTTGAAGGAATTATAATTAACGGGAAACATCTAAAATTTCAAAATCCATGGCGCCTGCGGGGGCCTGCATGGTGACAACATCGCCCTTGGCATTGCCGATCAGGGCTTTTGCCAGCGGACTGGATACGGAGATCTTTCCAGCCTTGAGATCGGATTCAGACTCCGGCACGATGGTATAGGTCATCTGCGCCTTAGTCTTCACGTTCCGTACCGTCACAATAGAGTAAATCAGCACCTTGCTGATGTCGATTTTGGACTCATCGATGATACGGGCTTTCGCGATAAGGTTCCGGAGGTTGGCTATTTTGAGTTCGAGCAGACCTTGAGCCTCTTTTGCTGCATCATATTCGGCGTTCTCAGAGAGATCGCCCTTGTCGCGGGCCTCAGCGATGGCCTGTGAAATTCTAGGCCGCTCAACGGATTCGAGTTGAACGAGTTCTTGTTTCAAAGCATCCAAGCCTTCTTGAGTATAGTATTTAATGTCTTCCATTTTTTGAATTAATATTACACAAAGAAGAGGCCTTTTACAGCCTCTTCTTTTTTTGATATAAAAGAATAATTGGTTTTACAAAGTAATCTTGATACCCATCAAGTGGTTGCCACGCCATTTGCTGGTGAAGCGGTAGGCGTAGTCGAGATAGATTCTGGCGCCGGTGTTGCCTTTCTTCAAAGGAATAACTGCGGTAGCACCGACAGAAGGTCCCAAGAAGAAGGAGTCACCATTGACGAGAATCGTGGAGACCACCTCATTAGTAGTATAATCGGTAGAGGTCTTCTTGGTGAAGCTTTCCAGAGAATAGCCACCACGAACCATGAAGTAATTCATGAAAGCGTATTCAAGACCTACGGCAAAGATATCGCGAGAATAAGAGTTGGCGGTGAAAGCACCCATCAGGGTGATTCTGTGCATAGCCTCGTCACGGGTGAGACCCATCTCTTTTCTGTCATCCTTGGACATCTCTGCATACTCGCCTCCGAAGAAGAGGAAGTCATAGGAAACACCCACCGTCAACAGGGAAGGCATTTCGAATTCAGCAGAACGGGATTGGAGGGTCTGCTCAAAGCTTGTACCTACTGCTACACCTCTGGCAGCAAGACCGTCACCCTTATAGCTCATGGGGAGACCGATGTTCTTCAAGGTGACACCAATTCTGAAGTTATCGAAAGCACCAGCCGTATATTGGATACCGGCATCGATGGCGAAGCCCATGGCATGAGCATCGGAAATGCTTTCATTGATAATCTTGACCGTAGCACCACCTTGGATGAAGTGGTTGAACTTCTTGGCATAGTGGATACCGATATAGGTAAGGCTAGGACTGAAAGTACCCAGACCACCTTCAGGCTGACCGACGGTCGTACGCTCGATATCACCAAAACCCATAGAGAAGAAAGAGAGACCTATCGTACCAAAATCTTTGGCACGGCCCAGGTGTTGGGCAAATGCCATGGCATTGATGTTGATACCGCAGTTGGAACCAACGAGATATTGGGTACGGTTGAAGGCAAACTCCGTTTTCTTGACGAAAGAGAGGCCGGCAACATTAGAATAGACGGATTCAAGACCGCGGATCTCGGCCACACCTGCATTGGCAAAGCCACTGGTGTGAGCCCACGGGTCAATCATAAGATGGGAAGCGCCAGCCTGGCCGGAACGGTCTCTGTTACCTGCCAGTACGTTATAGGACGTACTGACAGATATAAGAGCAACTAATGTGCAAATTATTAATGATTTATATAAGTTTTTCATATTCTTGACAGTTTTACGGTATTAATAATTTTAGAAACCATTCAAGTCGGTAGGACGCATCGTGCAGAAGAACTTGAGCGTACGCTCACCAATACCGTCGGCCTTCACGTGGATGATATACACGCCGCTGGCGATCGGAATGTTGGCATGGTTCTTCAGATCCCACTGAACAAATGAAGTTGAAGCATCACCTTTCGTAAGGGTTCTAATCAGAGTACCGTTAACGGTGTAGATGGAGATAGTACACTTGGCCGGGAGGTTCACTATGCGAACGTAGGTCTCCAGAGCAGTGGACTCATAGTTGGAGAATCCATAGTACGGGTTGGGAACAATGTTGATCTCATCCAATACAGTCTGGAATTCTTCAGAAGTCTCGATCTTGGTAGGAGCGATGTTCTTCGTGGTGAAGGTGTACATCGGGTAACCGCCGTTCTGGCTTGCATAAGGAGCCGTAGCCGGATCATTGTACCAACGGGAAGAATATCTCATGTACGGACGGGAAACACGCAGTTTGATCTTGGCATCGCAAGCCATCCATTTGCTCTCCTGATTCATGGCCGGCATTGGAATGCTGGTCCACATCACGTTGTTGAACAACTGCATCTTGAGCTGCTGACGACCTCTGTTGGTAAGATTCGAGCTGGAATTATTCACCTGATTGAACTTGGCGTTCAGCCATTCGCAACCATCGTAAGCACCGCACTCGTACCAAGGATAGTATCTACCATTGTACTCGAAGGAACCACCGTGAGAAATGCTGTTGGAGGTAGTAGTAGTCTCGTTGTCATTGTAGTTACGCTGTCTGGCAGAGTTTCTGTAGAACATACTACAAGTATTACCGGAACTGCTGCAAACATAGACATAGTGACGACCGCCATTCAAAGGCTCACCGAAGGTAACACTATAGACTTCACGATAGTTATTGTATGCCGTAATGCCCATAGCGATAGGCTCACCCGTCACCTCGTCCAAGATCAACTCACCCGTTTGCGGGTTCTTGTAATAGGCATAGACGTTGGTCGGGTTGAAGAGCATATCATTACCATTGTTCAACTCATCATTGGAGTTTTCAGCGAACATGATGTTCAAGCGCTCGCCCGTCTCCACGTTGATGGCATAACCCGGGAACCAACCGAAACCAGTAGTGCCGGAATTGTCAGGATTACCATTCTTATCCACAGAAGGAGCTTTCTTGGGTTCATGACGCAGGTTCTTGTAGGTCTGACCGTTGAAATGTTGATCCACATAGTAGTTGTCGGCAGAAGCGCTACTACCAGACTCAAGTACCAAAGCTCTGGACCAGAGGTTAGTATCAGGAGTGAGGACGATATCAACAGAATAGAGGTTGGTCAAGGTCTGATTGTAACCAGGATTGGCAGGGGTTGTGGCAATATCCTGGAATACGAAAGCAGCGTTAGCAGGACCATTCTTATCTTCGATATATTGGTCATCAGCTTGGAAGTATTTAGCCTTAGGACCGCCATCATACGGGGATGACAGCACATACGGAGACCATAATCCATTCACCATACTCTCGAATTGCTGGTTAGGATCAGAGAATCCTCTGGTTTTCCAATTTTCGTTCAAGGTACCTTGTGGCATGACAATGAAAAAGTCTTCAGAACGCCATTTCATATAGTTAGCCTCGGCACCTTCCTGTGTGGGAGGAGCATCATGCCAAGCAGCGGAAGCTTGCTGTCCGGCGTGAATCCAGTTGGCAGGATAGTCACCTTCCATGTCAGCAACACCGGAGAGCCATACATCGTCACCATCATATTCGATAGATGAACCAACGGCATCCACCTGAGCATATTTGGAGAGGTTAGCATAGGAATAGCCTGCGGGCAGACCCTTCACATAATCATCCAAATCTTTCTGATAAATCTTGAAGTTGTCATTGATAATGGCGATGGAGATACCCAGATCCAAGAAGAGCTCTTCGTTGGTCATACTGATTGGCATGGCAGCGGTAGTCACTCTTTCGAGACCCATTTCAGCCAACTCTTCATCAGAAACTTCGTCAGAGATGATCAGTTGCCATTCAGTATCGTCATTCACGTCATTGGAAGTCTCGTTCGGTAACAACTTAATCGTGTAGTCAAAAGGTTTCACCTTCAACGGATCCACGACCTTAATGTTCAGAGGACCATAGTTATTCTTATATTGTACCTCATTGTAAACGTTGTTAGCCAGAATCTTCTCCACAGACTCATCGGTCAGATCCAAGAAGAAACCGCCGTTGCCCTGACCCTCAATACGGGTGATCATAGGCTGGTCGCCATAGTTGGCATTGAGAAGTTGCTCAACCGGTTTGTGAGGAATAGCCGTGTAGGTATGGATGTTACGACGACCGGCAAGATACGGAGTCATTTGACCGTCCAAGTGATCGGCATCCATGCTGAATTCTTTGTACTGGTTGTAACCGTATGCCAAGACGAGGAAGTAGTACTCTTTGTGGTTCACCAGGTTCTTATTGGTACCCGTGGCAAACTTGTCTTCCGTCACACGGAAAGAGTGAGAGATACCTTCATCGCCGCCGTTCACCATCTCGGTAGCAACGGAGCTTCCGATAGCGTCGTTGTAAATCCAGTTGACAAGTTGTCCAGCACCGTTCTTGATGTCGCATTGGGCAATCAGGATAGCCTTGCTGGCATCGCCGAGGTCGGTAACGCTGACAGAAGCGGAGGACAATTGATAGATTTGATAACCTTCAAACTTATAGGAACGATCCTCTTGGGAGAGGGTGTCGATTCTAGTTTCATTGTGAGAAGTGGTGAAATAAATGGTCGTGTCTTCGCCATTAGATGTATAAGTTTGAATAGAGTCGAGGGCCTCAACCAAAGTGATAGTCTCGATCGTCTTCTGGATTTGCGGATCAAGCTCCTCATAGGTCTCGTGATAGTTGTTGCTGTTCTTGTCATCATTGGAGAGGTAGATGATCAACTCATTCTCGAGCTCGCGGATCGTGACATCAGGAGCATCGGGACCATCCAGGGTCTTGAAGCAGTTCTCGAAGAGGGATTGGCACTTGTCATCGGCCACCTTCAGGAGTTCCACAGAAGCCCATGCACCGCCTTGGGTAGCACGTGCCCAAGGAATACCAACGGTAATGTAGTTAACGGCACCAGGTTTCAAGGTGAACGGACCAGCAGACTCGAGGAAACGACGGTCATAAGGTTGGTTGTTCACGTTAGCTTCGGTCCAGCCTTCAGCACCGTATTGGGTGGGATTAGGATCCACGCCTTGGGTACCCCAGTTACAAACGTCGGTGAGAGCAGGGAACATGAAGTCGCACTCAGGACCGTTACCACCAGTGGATTGGTGAGCGTTGCCGCCGTAACGCATCTTAGTGTTATCACGCCAGATACCTCTCAAATAGTTGTAATACTCGAAAGCCACTCTCGGGTCACCATTGTAAGCGTCAGAGTTATCATGATAAACGAATCTTCTCATACCGAAACGCTCGTTATCGATAATGCTATCGCCGAAGTTCACGCCATTGATAGCCATCTGGTCCAATTCATACTGGCTCTTGAGGAACTTGTCGCAATAGCCAGCGTATTGGGCGCTGTCAGCATGGAATTTGGGGTTGTCACGGTTATCGGGATCCATGTAGGGACCTTGGAAGAAGTCCACACCTACCGCAGGGGGTTGGTCACCATAAGCCCAGATTTGGCCGGTACCATCCACGTTGGAACCATTGTAGCAGTAGCCCAAACCACGACCCACATCGCAACCGATATAGTCATCGTTAGCATAACCCAAATCAGGGTCAACCCACTGGGAGAAGAAGGTGTTGGTCAGGGTATAGGTAGAACGGTTGATAATCTCATAGGAATAGAACGTCATGTTGTTCAAATCATCGTTGGTGGAGAAGCCGAAGCACTGGCCACGGATTTCCAGACCGATGGGAGCACCTTGGGACTCGGTGTGAGGGCCGGCGTTATCGTTGAAAATCCAGTAGAGGGTCTCATCGCCTTTGAGCACATGGTCGGCATAGATCATACCGTTGGAGTTGTGCCAATCGGGACCATAATACATCAAATCTTCAGGAGTTCTGGGAAGAGCGTGCTGGGCAGCGAGGGCAAGGTTATCCTCGGTCCAGGGGCAGAGGTCATTGTTGACATCATAGTACGGATAGTCACCATTTTCAGGATCGTACTCGCCATTTTCGTTCACATCCTTAAAGGGGGCGAGATAGTATGAATAACCCTCGTCGCCATGAGCAGGATAGTTGGCAATGTCAGCAGGCATCACATAACCGGAGGTATTATAACCGCTAATATGCTGGTCAACCTCGGCACGAGTGATTCTGAAGTGCTTGTCAAATTTAAGACATTCAGACTGTGTGGTACTGGCACCTGTAATTTTCAAGGGGCCGGGCCAATAGTCGTCACCGACTTGTCTGAAACGGACGGCGGCCAACTTCAACATACCATTGACATCATAACCACCAATCCACAGACCGGCTGAGAACATGGAGGTCTTACCAGATCCGATAGGAACCTCATATTCAGCAGTCTCTTTAAACCACATGGTACCGCCGGTCTCAATGTACGCACGTACGTTGTTCACCGTAAGTTCGTTGGAGCTACTAGCCGGAAGACAGGTAGCTGACTCGTCCTTGGGTGCAGAAGATTTCCTTGTGTCTCCTTTGTATTTCTCAGCCTGCATGGTGTTAAACACCATACAAACCAGAAGGAGTGTCAAACTGAGAACTTTGATTATATTTTTCATTGTTGCTATATTTATTTCTTATGATGTTAGAAAGAAAATTGAATACCTAAACTTGCACGGATAGGACGGCTATAGTTGTATGGATTCTTAACACGCATCAAGTAGTAGTTGATATAGGAGTCAACATATACCTGGCTGTTAATAGCCTGCTGATATTCAGCGGCAGAGAGGTATCCATCATCATCCGGGTTGCCGGTGTAGTCATACACGGAAATCACGTTCTTGAAGTTGAAGAGGTTCTGGATATCCACGTAGATAGTCAGGTAACCAGGTTTCGTCTTCTTGGCATTGCCATCGGCATCCTTGGCGTTCTTGTTGAAGGTGAACATGAAGGTCTTGTCGATACGGAAGTCAGCCTGGAACTGCCACGGCGTGTTGGAACCGTTGATAGTACCGGCGAGGCGGGAAGAAGTACCGCCTACGATCGTGGAGTACGGAGTGCTGGAACGTGTGTAAGGAGTACCGGAAGCAGCGGTGAAGAGCAAGGAGAAACCGGTGTTGGCCAACCATTGGATCTCTTTGGTGGTCGGAGTGCCATCGGCACCCATGATGGTCTTCTTGCCTTTCGGGCCGTCATAAGCAGTACCGGCGTCGAAACGATAGTCCAAGTTCACACCAATTCTGTGTCTTTGGTCGAAGGAGAGGTTCGTCAGGGTTCTCAAGTTAGGCTGACCAGCGGCCAGAATGTTCAACTGAGAAGTACTACCGGAACCCGTACCTTTGGCAAACTGCAACGTGTAGTTAGCAGAAAGGGTCAGATTCTTCGTTCTGTTCATTCTGTAAGAGAAGGTGAAACCTTGAACCGTACCGAAGTCAATGTTCTGATAAGAATAATAGGTGTTCGGATAAGCACCGGAGAAGCGGTAAGCTTGGATCTGATTACGTTTCTCAGAATAGTAAGCGCTGATACCGATAGCAGACTTGTTACCAACTTTCTGACGGAAACCGATTTCATAGTCGATACTCTGTTGCGGTTTCATGTTCGGGTTGGAGATAATATCGCTAGCGGAGTTTCTCTTGGAGATGAAGAGGTAGTCCACCGGAGAAATCTGCAGGTTGGTAGGACGAGAAGTGATGATGTTATAGTGAGCGTAGAACAAGGAGTTGTCGTTCACGTTGAAGGAGAAGGAGATACGAGGCATGACAGACCATTGTGCCTTGTAATCGGTGAAGGCGGAGGATTCCACCTTGGTGATGGAGTTGATCAGGTCGATCTCATTCTTCAAGATAGGACCGTTTACGTAGAGGGAGAGCTGAGCCTCAGGGTCAGTGACCTCTTGACCGGCAGCGTTGTACCAGGTGTCTCCATTACGATAACCGATGATGGAGGAGCTGTTGAACACATCGCCTTGGATGTCGGCTTCGCTCATGTAGGTGTCGGAACCTTGATAGTAAACAACCCAGTTGTCTTCGGCATTGCCGACGAAGTTGATGTTGCTATTCAGGTTGCGGATATCTTTAACTGTGTAGGCTTCGCGGAAGAGGTAGGGGTCTTTCAACACGGACTGGTTAGCGTCGAAACGGTCAACACGCAAACCGATGTTGAAGAGCAAGCTTCTGATGGAGAACTTATCCTGGAGATAGAAGGCCATATAAACCGGCTCGTAAGCTCCGATGGAGTAGGTCTTCTCACCATCGCTGCCAATACCGTTGAAGAAGTCGTCAATCGTAGTTTTCTTCTTGTTGATCTTGCCAGTATAGTCATAACCATAGTAGCTGACCATTGGGCTTTCACCGGAAGAGGTACCAAGCAGGAGCTCTTCGGCGGAGAACATATCCACGCTGAAGACATTCGGGTCATAGCTGTCGATATCCAACCAATCGTCGCCATCAGGGTTCAAGCCCAAAGAGGTACGGAGGTTGCGGTCGAAAGCGGTCTGGTCGTTGAGGCTGACCAAACGGTTGTAATCCACATAGAAGCTTTCACCGTTATTCCAAATGATAGGATTGTCCTTATCCAACTCAGAGATATGATAGTTGGCCTCGTTTCTCATGAGGGTCCAGAGACCGACCGGTCCGATACCGTAGCCACGGTAAGTCAGTTTTTCGAAGTCATAACCGAACTTCAACTCATGGTTCTTGAGAGCCATGGAGATGCTGGCCTTCACACCAAACTGCTCGGTTTGGGACTTGCTGTAACCATTATAGACAACGCCCGGAGACTGATACATGGAATATACAGAGCTGGGCTGGTCACCGTTACGCAGAGCGCCAAAGGTCTGATACAGGGTCAGGTCATACGGGAAGCCCTCGTAGAAGTTACGATAGATATCCTCGACAGGGAATTGGTTTACGAAGTTAAGAGTATATTGGGAGAGGATAGGGTTGACGTTGAAATTAGGATTGACGCTGAAAGTCACGACAGAGTCATACCAACCGTTGAATTCATACACATCGTACAAATCAATGGGGCCAGTGAGACTGTCACCAGGCAAAGTCAACTCATCCACAAAGGTGTAGCTTCTAGTCTTCTGGGTCTCGAACTTTCCGATATAACCGTATTCGAACAATCTGTCTTTATGCTCGGTGGCATAGGAACGACCATTGATACGGGTGTAGTTGACGTTGATGTCGTACATGATGTTCTTCAACACAGCCGTGGTGGAAGTATCCGTGAAAGCACGGTGGTTCAAACGGGCGTTGAAACGCATGGTGGACTGCTCGGAAGTCGGGTTGTTGGCATTGTTGAACAATGCTTGGGTAGTGCTCCAGGATTTGCCTTTGGCGTACTCATAGGAACCGCCGAGGGAGAGTTTCATGTTGTGGGTTTTACCCAACATGAAGTCGAACTTCAACTGTCCGAGGTAATCCCAAGTGCCGGCATTCTTTCTGACACGCTCCTTGTGGAAGGACTCGCTGGTCAGGTAGCAGGCCTCTTGATATTGGGCACCATATTCAGTATTACTGTAACGCAAGGGATTTTGAATCAAATATTCGATCACATCGTCATTGGCCATCCAAGTACCGCCACGGGCAGGAGAGGCGTCATGGTCATAAGAAACCTCACCACTGAAGAGGAAGCCGATACGGGCAGGATCTGTTTTCTTCTTGCCCTTCAAGATAGGACCGGAAAGGGAAACAGCACCCAGGAAGTTGTTGTAGCCATCGATGGAGCCACGCAACTCAAGGGAACCGTGGAAGTCACGAGGAGCCGACTTGGTGGTAATGACCGTGAAGGAGGTACCGTCACCATACTCAGCCGGGATACCGCCCTGGATCAACTGGGCTTCCTCAATAGAAGACATGGAGACGCTGCTGCTACCTCGGATGGTCACACCATCGACGATGGTTTTCTGACCATCGGAACGGTTACCACGGACAGAGCTCATAGAACCGTCAATACCGGTTACACCTTCCAAAGCGGACAAGGCGCCAGTCACGGAACGACCGGGGGTGGTACGCAGGTTTTCACCTGTGATACGGGTGGAAGATGAGGTGCTACCGACATCAAACACTTGCGGTTCGTAAACGATATCGACAATGTCAAGCTCACCCGCACAGTCAATGGAAAAGTCGATGAACACGACCTGTCCGGACGGGACTTGGACGTTGGCGATTTTCTGTTTCTTTTTGCAGGTCATTTCTGCATCGGCAAGCATGTCGTAAGTACCGACTTCAACACCGAAAATCTGATACTCTCCTTTTTCATCCGTCATAGAGTAGTTCACATTCTTGTCACCTGTCATCAAATAGACATAAGTGTAGGCCAAGGGCTCTCCAGTTTGGTCCTTGACCACACCTTTAATGGTGGAAGTCTGTGAAAATGCCATGGTTGTGAAAAGAAGGATCACTCCAAGAGTTAAGAGTAATTTTTTAATCATAGCCTTTTTTTTATATTAAACATTAAACTTTTTTGCATACTATTTTGGAGGGGGCTAAAATAAGAAATTTATTAATGCAACCAACAAGTTTTTGATTTTATTTCAAAACCCTATCTTTCAACTATATATATTTTCTTTTTAAAATTTCAGAATAGATGATACCTTTATAAATTTCCTCTTCTTCCAAAGAAAGTTCGACTTTTGGCTTTCCTTCTTGTTTGATTTCCATGCGGGATGCGGGTGCTTCCGGAGCGGACGGTTTTTGCGATCCTTGATCCGAGGCTGTCCTTCGTGACTGAGGATCCTCAACCGTCTCATAAGTGAAGTAATCGTCATTCGCAGAGCCTTACACCGTTGGTCTGCTTGTCGCATACCGGGGCCTCGGCGCCTGGTCGGCATCGGGGAAATAGGGGTCCGGCTTGACCTTCGGAGCGGGCTTTTGCGCATTCTTGTCATTGCTCTCTTTGAGGGATTTCAAGAGCGTCGGTATCAGCGAAAGCGCCATCACGGCAAGGAATATGAGTATGTCTTTCATATCTTATTATTGTATATATAATTATGTTACATTTACATTTTCTTTAGAGGAATGTTGGTCTATAATTTCCACCTTCGCCCGGGCAATACTAACGTTCAGTTCATAGCCTACCAGAAAGATAATACAACTCCAGTTGATCCACAACAAGACGGCAAAGATAGCACCCAAAGACCCATAGATCAGGTTATAGTTGGAGAAATTGGAGAAATAGACATTCAGTATCCACAGCAGGATCACCATGGAGATGGTTGCCAAGGAGGAGCCGGCCGAGAAGAAGCGGTAGTTCGATTTCTCCACGGGGGCCAAATAGTATAATACACTGATCAAGAAGTATATAGCAGCATACGTCAGGATCCACTTGATACCATGGACAGTTAGGAAATAGCCCGTATTGGTGCCGAAGATATGGGTATGCACGTACTTCATAATCAGAGAGGCGGCAATAAACAGGGCAATCACCACGAGGATGACCCCGAAGGCGATCAGCATGATCATCACGCTTAGCAGGATCTGTTTCCATAGACTACGGCGTGCGTCGTTGAAGTAGGAGGTGTTCATGGCTACCAACATGGAGTTAATCAGCAAGATGGTAAAGTAAATGCCGATTACGAACATCACGGAGGTCAGGGCCCCATATTGGCGGGTAATCACCTCGGTGATCATATTCTGGATGGCGGGCCACACGTAGGTAGGGACTGCCGACTCCAGAAAATCGATCAGAGTCAGCTGGATGCCTTCGCCCAGATAGGCCACCACCGTGAAGAGTCCTATGATGATGGGGATCAGGGCCACGAAGATGCGGTACGTCATGGCGGCGGCGCGTTGGAAGACAACCCCCTTGCCGAGCGACTGCATGAAGAAGCGCATCACGTCATAGAGGGGCATCTTCTGAAAGCCCGGTAACGTGAGCGTCTTGGACTTACGGATCAGCTTGCCGAGTACCGGAATCTGTTCCATATCCTCGCTCCACGCATGGATTTGATCACTTATCTTCTTAAAATCCAAGAGCATAGGCGATTATCGCAAAGGTTTTTCTGGGGATGAGTAGTCGTTATGCCGCATCGTTCATAGGCTTATAGGATGATAGTCTTCAGACTCAAGTCGAGGCTGCTGATATGATGGGTGAAAGCGCCCACAGAGATAAAGTCCACACCGGTGGCGGCATAGTCGCGAAGGGTCTCATCGGTGATGCCACCGGAAGCTTCTGTTTCGTATTTGTGATTGACCATCTTGACGCCCTCCTTTATCATCTCGGGCGTGAAGTTGTCGAACATAATCCGGTGCACTCCACCATGCTCCATCACCCGTCGTACATCCTCGAGGGAGCGGGTCTCCACCTCTATCTTAAGATCCATGTGATGGGTCTGAAGGTAGTTGTTTGCCAGATCAATAGCCTTCTCGATGCTGCCGGCAAAGTCAATATGGTTGTCTTTGAGCATGATCATGTCGAAAAGGCCAATGCGATGGTTTTCAGCCCCACCGGTCTTGACGGCATATTTCTCAAAGTAGCGCATATTGGGGGTGGTCTTACGGGTATCGAGCAGGGTCACGCCGGTGCCTTTCACCATCTCCACGTAGGCATGGGTGGTGGTGGCGATGCCGCTCATCCGTTGCATATAGTTGAGGATGGTGCGCTCAGCGGTGAGCATCTTCTGGGCGGGTCCGCGCAGGATAAAGACGATGTCGCCCTTTTTGATCTGGGCTCCGTCGTCCATGAAGCGCTCCATCGTGATCCGCGCATCCACCTGACGGGCGATCTCCGCGGCCACGTCCACACCGCAGAGGATGCCGTCTTGCTTGACCAGCAGTTTCATCTCCCCTTGCGCCCCCGCATCAATGCAGGAAAGGGAGGAATGGTCTCCGTTGCCGATATCTTCAGCCAGAGACATGGCGATCAGTTGCCGAATATGTTCGTCGATGTTCATTTTTGTACGATTATTTCAGGGGTTGTGATGATATTGCTCTCGTGCAGGGCCCGGTCCACGAGCTGGCAAGAGAGCATGATGGTATCATAGGGTGAGGTATAGTTGTTGATGAAAGTGGTGATGGTGATCTCGCCTTTGATGGCTTCCGGCACATTATCACTCAGATGGGGCAGGCGGGCATGCAACGGCGTGGGGAGCTCCACCTCCGTCCAAACGCCATTTTGCTTCTCGTAATAATGAATAAAGAAGTCGTAATAATAAGGGGAGCCAATTGCAAAGATCGAGTCGGTGTCGGTTTCATTAAGTCCGATGTCTCCATCCCCGTCCTCGAAATAGACGACGAGGTCGGCTTGGTTGTCCACGCCCGTGCCGTTGTCGATTTTATCGATACGGACAAACTCGATGTGCGGCTCGACGGGAAAGACCTCCCGACGGCCGCATCCTGTCAAAGCGAGCAGACATAAACCGACAATCCAAAGCCTGGCTTTCATCGTGACAGACTAGTCCATCAACACTTTCACGCCATTCACAAAGTCGATAGACTTCTGAATCAGCTCATGCATATAGGTGTCGTTCTCCACAAAAGGCACCACTTGGCGGAAGGCTGCCACAAAGTCCTCGATAAACTGTGAAGACTTCAGCGGGCGGCGGAACTCCAGGGCCTGGGCGGCGTTGAAGAGCTCAATGCCGAGGATCTTCTCCAGGTTGTTGACCACCAGATAGCACTTGGTGGCGGCATTGGCACCCATACTGACATGGTCCTCCTGACCTTGGGACGACTCGATGGAGTCGGTAGAGCAAGGCATCGTGAAGGCTTTGTTCTGGTTGACGATGGAGGCAGCGGCGTACTGCGGGATCATGAAGCCGGAGTTGAGGCCGGGGTTCTTCACAAGGAAAGAGGGCAGACCGCGTTTGCCGGAGATGAGTTGATAGATACGGCGTTCGGAGATATTGCCCAGCTCGGCCACCGCGATGGTCAGGAAGTCGAGCACCAAGGCCAGAGGCTGACCATGGAAGTTGCCAGCGGAGATGACCAGATCCTCATCGGGGAAGACCGTCGGGTTGTCGGTCACGGAGTTGATCTCGGTCTCCACCACATCCTGCACATGGGAGATGGCATCCTTGCTGGCGCCATGCACCTGCGGCATGCAGCGGAAGGAGTAGGGATCCTGCACATGCTCCTTATGCTGGCAGATGATCTCAGAGCCCTGCAGCATGTTGTAGATATGTGTGGCCGTGATGATCTGGCCGGCATGCGGGCGCACAAGGTGCACGTTGATGTTGAAAGGACTCAGACAGCCATCGAACGCCTCCAGGGAGACGGTGCCGATGATGTCGGCCAGCCAGGAGAGCTTCTTGGCCTTGATGAGCAACCAGACAGCGTAGGAACTCATGAACTGGGTACCGTTGAGCAGGGCCAGACCCTCTTTGGACTGGAGGGTGATAGGCTCCCAGCCGAACTTCTCGTTGATGGTGGCGGCGGGGTACTTCTTACCACGATAGTACACCTCGCCCATGCCGATGATGGGCAAGCTGAGGTGAGCCAACGGGGCCAAGTCACCGGAAGCGCCCAGTGAACCCTGCTGATAGACCACGGGATAAACCCCCTTGTTGTAGAAGTCAATCAGACGTTGCACGGTAGCCAGCTGCACGCCGGAATGGCCGTAGGAGAGAGACTGAATCTTCATCAACAACATCAGCTGCACGATCTCTTGGGGCACCTCCTCCCCCACCCCGCAGGCATGGGAGATGACAAGGTTGCGTTGCAAGGTAGAGAGATCCTCCTTGGAGATGCTGCGGTTGCAAAGGGAACCGAAGCCGGTAGTCACCCCGTAGATGGGCTCCTTCTCGGTGTCCGTTTTCTTGTCCAGGTAGGCGCGGCATTTCTGGATGGCATCGATGGCCTCCTGCGACAATTCTATCTTCTGTTTACGTTCGATAATTTTTTCAATCTTCTCAATACTGAGAAACTTAGTAGAGATTTTGTGACGTGTCATATAGATGATATTTTGATATTATACTCCTAAAGATAATAAGCGGGCAAAGATACAAAAAACGATGAATATTTAATAATTTTGCCCCTTTCAAAAGTTTTGCATCATACTATAAAAATCACGCTATGTTCAGTCAGGATTTTTGGGTTGAGAAATACCAACAGAATATCGGCAAGATGATAGCTCTCTGCCTACGTTATGTATCGGATAAACAGGAGGCTGAAGACCTTGCGCATGAGGCGTTTCTGCAGTGCGTCGAAAAAGCGGACACCTTCAAGGGACTTGGCAGTTTTGAGGCTTGGATGCGGCGCGTCACGGTCAATACGGCATTGCAGCACCTACGTCAGGCACAACATTTTGTTCATCTGGAAGAAATACATATCGAATTTGACATGTCCGAAGATGATCTGGAGCCCGAGGAGTTGGCACGGTATTCGCGCTGTTGGCCGCTATCTTGGCGATGCTGATCCTGCTGGTCGCCCGCACCTTCCCTCATGGCAAAACGCCGGAAGGACCTGCACTTGCCGCCCCCGACAGCACGCAGACCGACTCTATCTGCTATCCCGAAGAGCCTACGACAGGCTATCCTGCGGATGACCAGAAGGCAAAAAGCACCAGCGCCTCCCCGAAAAAGAAGGCCTCCCCCGACACTGTGTACAAGACCGTGGTGAAGGTAGTGCACGACACCATTGTCAAAGACAACACGACTTCTACCACCCCTACCGTGAACCAAAATGCCATGTTCAAAGGGGGTAAAGGCGGTAGCGGCATCGGCACGGGTACAGGCTCAGGGCTGGGGCCCGGTGAGGGTTCCGGCAGTGGCGGTGGCATCGGATATGGCACGGGGTCCCGCGGTCTTGTCAAACAAATCAACACTGAAATTTCTGAGGAAGGGCAGGTGGCCGTGGAGGTGCATGTGATGGCCGACGGGACAGTCAGCGAAGCCCGCATCGTAAACAATAGCAAAGGGCGGACTACTATCACCAACACCTACATCCAGCAACAGTGCATCCGGGAGGCCAAGAAGGCAAAGTATAAGCCGGGAAAAGAAGAATTCAGGATTATTCTCTTCAAATAAAGAAGGAGGATGTCTTATCTAAGTTCCAATTTCACCACATTCTCCACATGCTGGGTGTGGGGGAACATATCCACGGGTTGCACCTTGACAACTTTGTATTTAGCGTTAAGCAGAGTGAGGTCGCGGGCCTGGGTGGCGGGGTTGCAGCTGATATAGACCATGCGCGGCACCTCCAACTTGAGCAGCTGGGCGATGACGTTGGGGTGCATGCCGGCGCGCGGCGGATCGGTGATGATGACATCCGGGCGACTGTAGCGGGTGATGAAGTCGTCGGTGAAGATCTTGGCCATGTCGCCCACCACAAACTCGGTATTCGTGATCTTGTTGCGGGCAGCGTTCTCGCGGGCGTCCTCCACGGCGGCATCCACATACTCCACGCCGATGACCTTCTTGGCCTGGTGCGCCACGAAGTTGGCGATGGTGCCCGTGCCGGTAAAGAGGTCATAGACCACCTCGTCCGGATGGATGTCGGCAAACTCGCGCGCCACCTTGTAGAGCGTGTAGGCCTGCTCGCTGTTGGTCTGATAGAACGACTTGGGCCCCACCTTGAAGTAGAGATCCTCCATGCGCTCCATGATATGGTCTTGGCCTTTGAAGAGATGGAAGGGCAGGTCGAAGACCGTGTCGTTGAGTTTGGTGTTGACCATATAGATCAGGGAGGTGATCTCGGGGAACGCCTCAGCGAGGGCGGTCAGCATGGCTTCGGCCTTCTCGTCGTAGAGGGAGACGATGAGCACCACCATCAGGTCGCCGGTAGAGGCCGTGCGGATGATGATATTGCGCAGTTGTCCTTCGCGGGCCCGGGGGTCGTAGAAGGTGATGTCGTGCTCAATCGCATACTGCTTGCAGAAGAGGCGGATCTCGTTGCTCTTGGAGCCCTGCAGCCAGCAGTGGTCGATGTCGAGGATCTTGTCGAACATACCGGGGATGTGGAATCCGGCACAGCGACGTTCAAACTCCTCCCCGGCCTTGCAACGAGCCATATCCTCGTACGAGAGCCAGCGCATATTGGAGAAGGTGAACTCCAGCTTGTTACGATAGTAATAGATCTTCTCGGAGCCGAGGATGGGCGTGACGGGCGGAAACTCGAACTTGCCCAGATGGCGGAAATTGTCCTCCACCTGTCTCTGCTTGTATTGGAGCTGTTTGGCATAGTCGAGCATCTGCCACTTGCAGCCTCCGCAGACCCCGAAGTGGGGGCATGGCGGGGTCACGCGGTCGGGTGAAGGCTGGCGCACCTGCAACAGGTTAGCCTCCGCATAGCCGTGTTTACGTTTGAAAACCTCCACATCGACATGATCTCCCGGCACCGCATAGGGCACAAAGACGGTCAGTCCTTCGGCGGTCTTGGCCACCGCTTTCCCTTCGGCACCTGCCGACAGGATCTCCAAATCCTCAATGGTATAGCGTTTAAATCCCATATTCTCTTCTTGTTAAAATTCTTAATTTTTGTAAAAACCCATCTCGTCTATATATTCATAGACCTTTTCGGGGAGCATATAGCGGACGGGGATATGTTGACGGATATTCTCCCGGATGACGGTAGAGGAGAGTTCTATCTGCGGGGCGTCCACGAAGGTGATGCGGGCCTCGGGATAGGGATTCTCGGACAAATAACCCGGGCGGGGATAGACATAGAGCGCGAAGTGCTCCAGAATCCACTCGTAGTTGAGCCATTTGTGGAAAGTCTGCAGGTTGTCGGCGCCCATGATCAGCGCGAACTCGCGGTCGGGGTACTTTTCCTGCAGGTGCACGAGCGTGTGGCAGGTGTAGGAGGGCTTGGGCAGGCCGAACTCCACATCGCTAACCCGGAAGCGGAGATCGTCGCCGATAGCCAGGTTCACCATATACCAACGCTGGCGGTCATCCAGCAGCGTGGCCCGACGCTTCAGGGGGTTCGCGGGCGACACCACAAACCACATCTCCTGCAGGTCGGAATGCTCCAGCATATACTCGGCCACAATAAGATGGCCCACATGTATCGGGTTGAATGATCCAAAAAACAATCCTGTCTTTCGCATATTGTCCTTTTCAAAAAAGCGGGCAAAGGTAGTCATTTTTTGGACAATATGAAAATCTTTTATTCCAGGCTCCGTCCCTCAACATTCCGAAAGCACCTACGCAGAGTGACCTTCCCCGTACCTGGGCAGGCTAAAAAACACCCTTGTTGTTTGATTGGGAAAAAATATTATTTTTGCGCGTTAAAAAAAATTAATGAGTATGGATACTTCACACATTACTAGATTATTTGACATCCTGGACCATCTGAAGACAAACCGCAACAAGCCGGACATCCTCTGCGGCAAGCAGAACGGACAATGGCGCAAATACAGCGTGGACGAATATATCGAGCACTCCTATGCCATCGCCTCCGCCATGCTGGAGCTGGGCCTTCAGAAGGGCGACAAGGTGATCACCATCATGAACAACCGTCCCGAATGGAACTTCATGGACATGGGCGTCATGCTGGCCGGCATGGTGCATGTGCCCGTCTATCCCTCCCTCAGCTTGGAAGAATACAACCATATTCTCAACCATTCCGATGCCAAGTGCATCGTCATCGGCATCGAGTCCATCTATAAGAGAGTGTCCCCTGCCTTCCCGAACCTCATCCACAACCCCTTCATCTTCACCATCGCCAACATTGAAGGGCAACGCAACTTCAGCGAATTGCTGCAGATGGGTCGCGACAACCGCGAGAAATGGGCGCCCGTCATCGAGCAGACCAAACAAGAGGTCAAGCCCGAAGAGCTGGCCACCATCATCTACACCTCCGGCACCACGGGCCTGCCCAAGGGCGTGATGCTGTCCCACAAGAACTTCTTGACCAACGCCCTGACACTGGTCAACATGATGACCAACGACCACACGGCCAACATCTTGAGTTTCCTTCCGTTGTGCCACGTCTATGAGCGCGTCATCAACTATATGTACCAGGTCATCGGTTCCAGCATGTACTATGCCAAGGGACTGAACACCATCGCCCGCGACCTGAAGGACATCCACGCCAGAGGCTTCTGCGCCGTGCCGCGCGTGCTGGAGAGCATGTACGACAAATTCTACAACACCGGCAAGTCCTTGAAAGGCATCAAACGGATGATCTACTTCTGGGCCTTCAACCTGGGCACCAACTACCAATATTATAATCAAGGATGGTTCTACCGCAAGAAAATCGCGTTGGCCGACAAGCTCGTCTATTCCCAATGGCGTAATGCCCTCGGTGGCGAGGACATGATCGTCGTGTCCGGCGGCTCCTCCATCCAAGCCAAGGTCTTGAAGCTCTTCACCGCCGCCCGCCTGTATGCCTATGAAGGCTACGGCATGACCGAGACCTCCCCCGTGATCGCCGTCAACAACCCGATGAAGAACGAACTGCACATCGGCACCGTCGGTGAGTTCATGACCTGCATCGAGGCCAAGCTGGCCGACGATGGCGAGATCCTCACCAAGGGCGACTGCCTCATGATGGGCTACTACAAAGACCCTGAGTACACCAAACAGGTCATCGACGAAGAGGGCTGGTTCCATACCGGCGACATCGGCAAGCTGATCGACGGCAAATACCTGAAGATCACCGACCGCAAGAAAGAGATCTTCAAACTCTCCATCGGCAAATACATCGCTCCGCAGGTGATCGAAAACCAGCTGCGCGAGTCATTGTTCATCGACAACTGCATGGTGGTGGGCTCCAACGAGGACTTTGCCTCCGCCATCATCACCGCCGACGTGAACGGCCTGCACTACTGGTGCAACAAGCACAAGATCCCGTATGAGACCGACGAGGACATCCTGAAGAACCCGCAGGTGCAAGCCCGTCTGCAAGAGG
Organism: Bacteroidales bacterium; assembly: GCA_017544105.1. Classification (GTDB taxonomy): domain Bacteria; phylum Bacteroidota; class Bacteroidia; order Bacteroidales; family WCHB1-69; genus F23-D06. Next base: position 7,412 of record JAFYEU010000031.1, on the reverse strand, counting down.
AGATCAACAAGGTGAACGCCAACCTGGCCGCGCATGAAAAGCTCAAAAACTGCCGCTGGATCATCGCCTCCTGGTCCCCGCTCACCGGCGAACTCTCCCAGACCTTGAAGCTGAAACGCGCCAAGCTGATCAAGAAATACGAGCCGATGCTGGAAGAGATTTTCGGCCATACCGTTGCCGAGAACAAATAAGCGCGTGACGGAATGGACAACAAAGGCATCGCATTAGTGACGGGTGCGGATGGGGGCATGGGCTCCATCCACACCCGCACTTTAGCAAAAGAGGGGTACGAGGTCATCATGGCCTGCTACGACGCGGAGGTGGCAAAGCCCGTGTGGGAAGCCATCGGGAAAGAAACCGGAGCCACCCTGCATCTGATGCAGGTGGACCTGGGCAATCTGCACGACATCATCCGCTTCGCCGACGAGGTGAAGAGCCATTTCAGTCGCCTCGACATCCTGTTGAACAATGCCGGCGTCTTGTGCCACAAGGCCAAGAACAGTGTGGATGGCGTGGAATACACCCGGGCGGTCAACTACCTAGGCCACTACACGCTGACCAACGCCCTGCTGCCCATCATGGGGCCGGGCACGCGCGTGGTCAGCATGGTCTCCATCGCCTACATCATGGGCAAGATCGGGGAGGACTTCCTCTCCCCCACCGACGACCGGAAGTTCAACCGGTTCACCGCCTACGGCAGCTCCAAGCGGGCTCTCTACTACTTCACCCTGCACGCGGCGGAACAATGGAAAGATCGTGGCATCTGCATTAACGTGGCCGACCCTGACATCGTGAGCACCGGCATCATCCGCCAGGGCAATGTCGTGGTGGACAAGCTATGCGACTGGTTCTTCCGCCCCCTCATCAACACCCCGGAGCAGGGTGCCGCCACCATGCTGGCCGCCGCGCTGAATCCTGAGTTTGAAGGGGTGACTGGCTGCTATTTCAAGAAGCAGAAGGTGAAAAAGCCCAAGAAGAGATTCTATCACAATATCGCCAACCGGGAGTTACTCATCCGGGTCACGGAACAGAAACTGCGAGAAAAGAACATCCTCCTATGATTATCCCACCCTATCTGAAAGCTGGAGACACCATTGGCATTGTCGCCCCCGCCCGCCGCATGGACGAGCAGGCGCTGACCCCAGCCTTCAACATGCTCAGAGACGAAGGATTTAACATTTATTACGACGAGCGCCTCTTCGCCCAAGAGCACTGGTTTGCCGGCTCCGACGAATACCGAGCTGCCTATATCCAGTCGCTGCTCGACAACCCCGACATCCAGGCCATCTGGTGCGTGCGGGGTGGCTATGGCTCCGTCCGCATCATTGACCGCCTCGACTTCAGCGGGCTCTGCAAGCATCCCAAGTGGCTCTGCGGATTCAGCGACATCACGGTCTTTCATGCGCACCTCCACACCTGCTGCGACATGGCCTCGTTGCACTGCACCATGCCCGTCAACATCACCGACAACACGCTGCCAGACATGGCCGTCACCACCATGCTGGACGCCCTGCGCGGCAAGGAACTGCGCTATGCATTCCCCACGCACCCCTTGAACCGGCCCGGCGACGTCACCGCCCCCATCGTCGGCGGCAACCTCTCCATGCTCTATTCCCTGACCGGCTCCCGCTCCGACGTTCAGACCGAAGGGAAGATACTCTTCATTGAAGATCTCGACGAATACCTCTACCACATCGACCGGATGATGTACAACCTGAAACGGTCCGGCAGGTTGGATGGCATTGCAGGATTGTTGGTGGGACATCTCAGTGATATGCACGACAACCCCGTCCCCTTCGGGCACACGGCCGAGGAGATCGTGGCCGACTGCTGCGCCGAGTATGACTTCCCCTTGTTTTTTAACTTCCCCGCCGGCCATCTGCCTGACAACCGCGCCATCCGGATGGGATGCCCGATCACCATACAGGCTTCTGAAAGCGAGGTGGTGAGCATCCAGACCGACATGCACTCATAAAAATTATCCGTTTGCACTCGGCATACCAATATTTTGTGTACGTTTGCCAATCAAAACCTTATCGCAATGAAATTCTACCGTTTCCTCATGTGGCTGTTCCGCTTCCGCCCCGTCGGGTATGAGCAGATCCCCGTCAAAAAGTGCGTCATCCTGATGGCACCGCATACCAGCATCATCGATTTCTTCTACGGCATGATCTGCATCCGATGGCTACGGCTCAAGATGGCCATGGTCATGAAGAAAGAGTTCTTCGTGTTCCCTATCAAAGGCTTCTTGAAACGCATCGGCTGCGTGCCCGTGGACCGCAAGCACGCCACCAACTTCGTCTCATACGCCGTGGACCTGATCAAAGAGCGGGAAGAGGTAGCCTTCTTGATTTGTCCAGAGGGCACCCGCAAGCGTGTGGAGAACTGGAAAAAGGGCTTCTATCACATCGCCATGGGGGCCGGTGTGCCCATCTTCTGCAGCCACATCGACTATGTAAGCCGCACCATGGGAGTGGGCAAGATCTTCTATCCCACAGGGGATTATGACAAAGATATCGAAGAGATCCTGCAATACTACTATGGCATGAGAGGCTGGAGAAAAGGGCTTTTCAACCTGGAGGACAAGCCCTACGCCCATCCCGAGTGGCTCAAACGTTGAGCAAAGTCCTCCGAAATCCACCCCGTTTATTCATCACTCATCCTCTTTTCCTCAAAAGGCACTCGAAAATTTCAGCATAATTTCGGCATAAAACTGGTTTTTCCCTGAAAAATTTCGGCATACTGACATAGTCGCATTTTTTTCTAAAAAAAAGCTCAACGTGTCGGACAATTCGTTTTTTTCGCTGCTGTGATTGATTCTCATAGAGCCTAAATGTGGAAGTTTTTTGCTCATAAAATATTGAAAATCAATCACTTTATCAGGAACAAAACAAGAAAGTTACCAATAAAATTTGTTGGTAACTCGCTAAATATAAATACGTTAGGATAAAATTTCACATTTTTGTCATATGCTAAAAGCAAAAATATAAAAAATACTGGAAAGGATTCTGCAGCATTTCCTTCCTTCTTGCCTACCTTTTATTCCCGAAAAAAGCGTATATTTGCCGAAAAATAGAACGCTCCGCCATTGCGATGATGGTGGACGTTAATTTGTTATTGTTGAACTATTTAAAAAGCTTATGCTCAATCCGAATTATTATTGTGTGATCATGGCCGGCGGCATCGGAGCCCGTTTCTGGCCCATGAGTTCCAGCGCACTCCCCAAACAATTCCTCGACATCTTTGGTGACGGCACCACGATGATCCAAAAGACCTTCAACCGGTTCGTCCAGATTTGTCCGCCCGAAAATATCTATATCGTCACCAGCAAAGCATACAAGCAGTTGGTACAGGAACAGTTACCGCTCGTATCGGAGGACCGCATCCTGCTGGAGCCCTACCGTCGCAACACCGCGCCCTGTATTGCCTACGCCAACTATAAAATCAAGACCAAGAACCCGAACGCTACCATCGTGGTGGCTCCCTCCGACCATCTGATTCTGAAAGAAGATGTGTTCAAGGATGTCATCACCAAGGGCATGCAGGCTGCTACCGAAGACGGCTGTCTGCTCACCATCGGCATCCGCCCCTCCTCGCCCAACACGGGCTACGGCTATATCCAATATGACGAGGAGCAAGTCTATCCCCACAACAACTCCATCTACAAGGTCAAGACCTTTACGGAGAAACCGGAACTGGAGATGGCGAAGAGCTTCCTGGAGAGCGGCGACTTCCTCTGGAATGCCGGCATCTTCATGTGGTCCCTGCCCACCATCCAACAACAATTCGAGACCTTCCTGCCCGACATCAACGACCTGTTCAAAGAGGGCGAAGGCCTATACAACACCCCGGAAGAGGAAGCCTTCATCGACAGGATATACCAAGTGTGCCGCAACATCTCCATCGACTACGGCATCATGGAGAAAGCCAGCAACGTGCGCGTATATGCCGCCAACTTCGGCTGGTCGGATGTGGGCACCTGGGGGTCCCTCTATGAATTGAGCAAAAAAGATGCCCAACTCAACAGCGTCAAAGGCTCCCGCGTGCGCCTCTATGACAGTTCCAGATGCATCATCCAAATGGCCGACAAAAAGGTGGCCGTCATACAAGGTCTCGAAGACTATATTGTCGTGGACACGGACGATGTGCTTCTGATCTGTCAGAAGTCTGACGAACAGCAAATCCGCCAGTTTGTCACAGACGTGCAGACAGACTTCGGCAACAAGTACGTATAAACACAAACAGACTCCCGATGCGTTGGGGCTCTTTCCCATATCGGTTCATAACGAGGATGCTAATGGTTGGCATCCTCTTGTTTGTTGTGTTATCAGACATGACAGCCCAACAGGACACCACCCAGTCCATGCAGCTCAACGAGGTGCTCATCCAGGGGTACGGCGAACATGAGTCGTTGGTGCCGTTCTCCACAGCGGCGGTGCAGACCCTCAACACCAAAGAGATTCAGCATCTCCCCACCCTGCAGCTTTCCGATGCGCTGAAGTTCATGTCGGGCGTGGTGGTCAAAGACTACGGCGGCATTGGAGGTCTGAAGACCGTTTCCGTGCGCGGACTCGGCTCCCAGCACACTGGCGTGCTCTACGACGGCATCCCGCTCACCGACTGTCAGACCGGCCAGATCGACCTCGGAAAGCTCTCGCTGGAGAATGTCTCCGCCATCGAGCTCACCGTCGGCACCGACGAGCATGTCCTGTTGCCCGCCCGGGCGCACTCCTACAGCAACCTCATCAAAATCAGCACTTTTCACACCCTTCCCCTCAAACCCGTACAGCTGAAAGCCTCCTTCACCATGGGGCCCTACCAGCTCTATAGCCCGATGGTGCAGTTCACCCAACTGGTAAAGAGCAAAAAACTGCCACAGCGATATCTTCTTTGGGGCATCCATGCCCAGTTCTTGCAGTCGGAAGGCAACTACCCGTTCCTGCTGCACTATGGCAGCTCGACAGACAGCGTGTCGCACGAGATACGGCAGAACACGGACATCTCCACCTACTCCACGGAGCTGAATGCCTTGTGGCAACTGAGGCAGGGTGAGCAACTCTCCGTCAAAGGCTATTATTACACCTCCGACCGAGGATTGCCCAGCGCGACCATCTTCTACAATCTTAATAACCGACAAAGGCTTTCCAACCGTAACGGATTTGGACAAATGAGCTATCGGAAGATGTTTAACAATCGCTGGAGCTATCTCCTGAATGCCAAGTTCAACTATGACTACACCCATTATGTGGACCCTGACTATCTCAATGACATGCACCGGCTGGACAACACGTATGAACAATATGAAGGCTATGTCTCCAATGCGTTCAGCTTTGCCCCCTTGCACAAAAAGGGTGAAGAGCCGGGGCAGGCATTGCGCCACGACCTCCTGTTTGGCCTTGCCAACGACCTGTTCTACAACCAGCTGGAGTCGGACAATATCGACTATGAGCATCCTGCCCGTTTCACCACGCTGACCGCCTTGAGTGCCCGTTACGACAGCCGGCCCGTGACCATCAACGGCAATCTGCTCTTCACCACGGTCAACAACATAGCCCAGGACACGGCGGTCGGCAAGACCTTTTTGCACCTCTCCCCCGCCCTAAGCATCTCCTGGCGGGCGCACAAGCATGTCCAGCTGCGGGCATTCTATAAGGACATCTTCCGGATGCCGACCTTCAACGACCTCTACTATCGGGAGGTGGGCAATCTTCGGCTGAAACCGGAAAAGACACATCAGTGGGATCTGGGCCTGGTGATGGAGACTCCGAAATTATGGCGGGGCACCTTCAACATGGCGGTCACGTTGGATGGGTATTATAATATTGTACGCGACAAGATTGTGGCTTTCCCCACGCGCAACCTGTTCTCCTGGAGCATGCTCAACTACGGGGTAGTGCATATTGCCGGGGCCGAGCTGACCGCCAAGGCCATCTATACCTTCCATCGCGATTGCCATCTGATCTTCCAGGGCAACGTCACCTACCAGCATGCCGTGGACCGTACCGATGCGGACAGCCCCACCTATGGGCATCAGATTCCCTACACCCCACGCTGGTCGGGTTCCGCATCCGCCACCATCCGGTTGCCTTTCATCTCCGTCTCCTATGCGGTAATGTTATGTGGGGATCGCTATGCCTTGGGAGAGAACATCCCTGCCAACTTGGTTTCCGGATATGCCGACCACAGCCTGTCCATCCAGCACGAGTCCATCATCAAAGGCAGCACCCTTGGCTTCAAATTCGAGCTGTTAAATCTCTCCGACAAAAACTACGAGATCGTGCGAAACTATCCCATGCAGGGGGCGGGATTCCGTTTAAAGGCCTACCTCCAGTTCTAAGATCCTTGGCGCCACGAATCTGGAAGATTTACAGGAATCTTTTATTTCGCAATAGTTTTGGATGAGAGGATTCGGTCCACTACCACCATATCCTTCACGATATGATAAACGTAATTCCATTTGCGGTTGTGGGACAGCATTCTGCGGGCTTTCGGGTGAATGCTTTGCAAAAATTCGGAGCGGCTCGGTTTGTAGAGGTCCGCAAAAACTGATAAAGATTGCACCTCCGAGACTAAAACATCAATATAACGATTTGCTCCTTCCCGGGACATGACTGTTTTCAGAAAGTCCAAAAGATGATCCAAGTCCGCCAATGCAGACTTTTTAATCAAGACTTTGTATGTTGTCATAATATTCGTTCACCATGGTTCTTAGTTTTCCAAAATATTCTTCGACACTCATGAGTTCGCCCATGTCTTCGGAATATGGTTTTGAAACGGCATTGGGTTGTCTGGCAGAAGACGGGGTGTAGCTCGCAGCCGGCTCGCAAACTCTTGGTTCTTCGTTTTCTTGGTTCTTTTTACTTTTCATTGTTTTTGATTTGATATGAGTTTGCAAAAATACAAAAAAAAAACGAGTAGATTCGTGCTATCCGCGGAGATTATTTCCGCCTCGGATCACAAGTATTTTTGCGGATCTTTTATTTCGCAATGATTTTGGATGGAAGAATTCGGTCCACCACCGCCATATCCTCCACAATATGATAAACGTAATTCCATTTGCGGTTGTGGGACAGCATTCTGCGGGCTTTCGGGTGAATGCTTTGCAAAAATTCGGAGCGGCTCGGTTTGTAGAGGTCCGCAAAAACTGATAAAGACATTATTTCTTGACGCATGGCCTCCTTATACCGCCAAGCACCTTCTAGGGACATGATAGACACCAGATAATCGGATAAATGGTCAATGTCTGCTAAAGCAGTCGGGGAAATCCTAACTCTGTAGATTTTCATACTTCAATTCCACTGCCGACCACAATTTGTCAAAATATTCTTCGACACTCATGAGTTCGCCCATGTCTTCGGAATATGGTTTTGAAACGGTATTGGGTTGTCTGGCAGAAGGCGGGGTGTAGCTCG
>JAFYEU010000030.1 GCA_017544105.1 Bacteroidales bacterium | reverse complement strand
GGCACAAAGGTCTCGTCAATGCCCTTGAGCACGATGCCTTCCACCTGATCGGCAGTCTTCACCACTCCCACCTTGGTGGCGTAGTTCTGCACCCCCATAATGTCCGGATGCTGGCGAAGCAGCGGTACTACGGTCTGCTCTTTGTCGATAGGGGTTTGCTCAAAGGAGTAGTTCTGGTCGAAATGCGTAATGCGGATGTGTGAACCCATGGCAATGACGCGGTCACGGATGGCTTTTTTGTATCCCGCCGTAACACCCAAGGCCAAGATCATAATGACTAAGCCCAGGGAGATGCCGCATACCGAAAGCCGGATGATGGGACGGGAGAAGGTGTTGCCCTTATCCTTCAGGATGCGGTGCGACAAAAAGAGATGAAAGGGTGCCCGCGCCATGATGTGTTGTCTAGAAATGGAAACGGATACCTATCCGGGCAAACATGGGGAATGGCCGGTAAATGGCATAATCAAACTTCCGGTCGCTATGATAGGGATACAGGATATACATGGCGTAGATACTCAACTTGTCGGAAATCATGGCGTTGGAGTTGAATCCGATACCCGCCGCCACCGCATGCACGTTGTGCCGGTATGGCATATCATCGTTGAGATCGATATAAGGATAGTTTAAAAACTCATAGCCCACATGAAGGATCAGATAGTCCAATAACGTGACTTCTCCAAAAGCGCTGCCACCAAAACAATGGCTGACACTCTCTCTGGATAAGCTGTATTCCAACTCATAACGGGGTCCGATGCCAATGGAGAACATATCGTTGAAACGTATGCCTGCCTCAGCCATGAGCGCTAGTCTGAAACCGAAATTGGAGTTGAGATTGCCTCCAACGAAGAAGTCATAGTTGCGCTCTGGCTTCTCAGCCCTCTCCTGCTGTTTTTCTCCTGAACGCAGGCTGTAAGGTACGGATACACTCTGTGCCCGCAGGATACCTGGCAGACACAATACAAAGATGGACAAAATGAGAATCGCCTTTTTCATAATTTCTCTTTTTTTAAAAATGCAAAAATACAAAAAAATGATGATTACACACTTCTTGGCATAAGAAGTCTTCTTCTGCTGGCATTGCAGTGCTTCGGCGCGAGTGCAGGGGTGATTTCATCCGTTGGCAGGTATTCGTAATTTGTGTACCTTTGCAGTCTGTTATCGAACCCTGTCAATCATAAGATATGGCCAAAGTTAAAATTCTGGGGAAAGGATTTTCCCATCAAAAAGAGCTGAAGTTCGCGGACGCTATCAAAGCGGGTTTTCCATCGCCGGCGGAAGACTATCGCCATGATGGACTCGACTTCAACCGCGACCTTATCCGCCATCCGGAAGCTACCTTCTATGGCCGTGTGGACGGAGATTCCATGATCGATGCCGGCATTTCTGATGGTGACTTGGCTGTCATTGACAGAGCGGTAGAGGCCACCCATGGCGATGTGATTGTGGCATATGTGAACGAGGAGTTCACCATCAAATACCTGGATCTGTCGCATCAAAAGGAAGGCTATATTGAACTGCGACCTGCCAATGCCAAGTACCAGCCTATCCGTATCAGCGCGGATGACGACTTCGAAGTGTGGGGCGTGGTGGTATGGACAATCAAACCTTGGAAACGTTAGGCTATGTACGGCATCATCGATTGCGACAACTGCTATGTCTCCTGTGAGCGCGTTTTTCGTCCTGACCTGAAAAACAAGCCTGTAGTGGTGCTGTCCAACAATGATGGTTGCGTGGTGGCCCGTTCCAACGAGGCTAAAAAACTGGGCATCAAAGCAGGTATGCCTTATTATCAGCTGCAAGAGAAGTTCCCGGGTCAGCAAGTGACAGCCTTCTCCTCCAATTACGAGTTGTATGGTGAGATGACAGGCCGGGTGGTCAGCCTTATCCGCCAAGCCGCCCCTAACTATTTCCGCTATTCTATAGACGAGTGTTTTGTCAACCTGAAGAAGATGGAGACTCCTGACTTGAAGCTTTGGGGCGAACAACTCCATCAAAAAGTAATGCGTTATGTGGGCATGCCCATCAGCATCGGAATAGCATCCAATAAAACGCTGGCCAAAGTTGCCAGTCATTTTGCAAAACGATATCCCGGTTACAAGCATTGCTGCCTTATCGATACCGATGTGAAAAGGGAGAAGGCCCTGAAACTATTCCCTATCGAGAATGTGTGGGGTATCGGCCGCCGCTATGCCGCTAAACTCAAGTCCATGGGCGTGCTCACCGCCTGGGATTTTGCCATGCGGAGTCCCGACTGGGTGCGTCACACCTTTCATAATGTGGTCATCTTCCGTACCTGGCGGGAACTGAATGGCGAAGACTGTGTCCCCGAAGAGGAAATGGCCAAGAAGAAGAGCATCTGCACCAGCCGTAGCTTTAACGGGATGATATCTGAATTTTCAGATCTGAAAACCCATATCTCCAACTATGCGGCCCACTGCGCTGAAAAACTCCGGCAAGAGGGCTCCGTAGCCTCCGCCGTGAGCGTCTTCATCCGCACTAACCCCTTCCGTGAAGACTTGCCCCAATATGAAAATTTTGTCGAATACCCGCTCTATACGGCTACCAACTCTACCATCACCATCGTGAAGGCCTGTACGCAGGCTTTGGAAAGAATTTATCGTCCGGGATTCCAATACAAGAAGGCCGGCGTGATTGTCATGCAAACCTCTCCTGAAACGGCAGTGCAATCCTCCCTGTTCGACCTCAACGCGGACCAGTTCGACAAACTGAAAAAACTGGATCGTGTCCTCGACAGAATCAATAAGGTGAATGGCACAGAAACGGTGGTGCTCGGATCGCAGCAATATACCCCAAAGACTCCAAACGGCAAAGCGGAGGTCTTTGCCAATGTTATCAAACACGACTTCCGTAGTCCAAATCCCACTACCCGCTGGAGTGATATCATCTTGCTGAAATAGACTGATAATAAGACGAATAGACATTGCAAACAAAAGACGAACAATCAGGAAGCCCCAAAGACTTGATCAGTTGTAAAAAATCAGACAATCCATATAATAACATACTTTTTTTCACGTTTTAGCAACGCTATGTATTTGGTTATCGATATCGGAAACACATTGAAAAAAGCGGCGCTCTTTCAAGAAGACGGATGCCTGGAAAAACAATTCTACTGGGATGAGGTGGATTCCTTGCTGGATCTTCTGATTCCGTATGAGGTGCAGTCATGCCTTGTTTCGACGGTTCGGGACGACGGCCCGATGTTGGCCGATATCTTGAAACGCCATTTTCCGACCTTGCTTTTCACAGCGGACATGCCCTTGCCTATCGTTTTGCGTTATGACACCCCCTGCACTTTGGGCACCGATCGCATTGCCTGCGCTGTGGGCGCCCATTCCCTTTTCCCAGACAGGAATGTGCTTGCTATTCAAGCGGGCACGTGCCTGGTGGCCGATGTCGTCACCGCTAATGCTGAATACCTGGGTGGGTCTATTGCTCCTGGAGTCCGGATGCGCTTTGCCGCCCTAGCCCAAGGCACCGCCCATCTGCCCCTGGTGCAACCGCAACCCGATAGCGAAGTGATCGGCAAATCTACGGAGACATCCATCCTTTCCGGCGTGATCCATGGGATCCGCTTTGAAATTGACGGCATGATCGATCACTATAATACCCTGTTTCCTGAGCTGCAAATTATCCTTACAGGTGGTGATATGCCGCTATTGAAAGATTTAATAAAAAATCGTATCTTTGCCGCTCCAAATTTAGTCCTGTCAGGACTATATCGAATACTGAGATATAATGCTTAAAGCAGTCACATATAAACTCTTTTGTTTGATGATGTTGTGCGCGGTCTTCCTTCCCTTGGGGGCCCAAAACAATATCAGCCAACCCTATTCCGAATTTGGTATAGGTCTTCTCAACAAAAATGCCAACGGTATCCTCGACGCCATGGGCAGCACCGCAGTTGCCATGCAGGATCCTTATTCAATCAATTTTATCAACCCTGCTTCTTATGCGGCTTTTGACTCCCTCTCTTTTGTCGGGGATGTCGGTGCCTCTATTTTCATTTCTACCTTGAAACAGGGTAATCTGGCTCAAAAAAACAGTTTCGCCCGTCCGGGTTATCTGGCCATAGGCCTTCCCGTGACCCGTCATTGGAGAACCAGTGTGGGACTTGTCCCCTTCAGTTCGGTAGGCTATAGCGTCACCGACACTCGTAATATCGAGCATATCGGCAATGTGGCCTATGATTATTCCGGTAGCGGAGGCCTTTATCAACTCTACTGGGGTAACGCATTTCGCATCTGCAAAGGTCTTTCCCTCGGTTTGAACACTTCATATCTGTTTGGTACACTTCAACATACTACAAACACCTCCTTTGAAGAAAGCTTGTTCTATAACTCGATCATTCAGGACGAATTCCGGATCAACGGTATCTATCTGACCGCGGGCATCCAGTACTTTTTCAACATCAAAGAGAAACACCGTATCGGCTTGGGACTTACCTATAGCAATTCTGCCTATGTATGGAACCGGGAAGATCTGCTGATTAACTACTATACGGGAAACTATAGTGCTGTAACAACCTATGACACCGTGGTCCATACCAATAGCCAGCGCGGCGATCTCCGCATCCCCCAGTCTGTCGGGGCTGGTCTGAGTTATGCCTATAATAACAGCATCACCGTGGCCGCAGATGTGACATGGCGCAATTGGGCTGATTTCAAATTTGTCCATATGCCAGATTCCATGGTGAATTCCATCACCAGTTCTGTCGGTTTCCAATATATTTCGGATCCTCTCTCCAACAAATTCTTTAAACGAATGGCATTTAGAGCCGGAGTGAAGTATTCCATCGGAGAGTTGGTCCTGAGACATCGGGGCATAGATGAATTTGGCGTAACGATAGGATTTGGCATCCCACTGAATACTTTCAATACACATTCTTCTCTGAATCTGATGTTTGAATATGGAAAGATGGGCACACTGTCTGAAGACCTGATCAAGCAAAACTATTTCCGCGTAGGCTTGTGCTTCACTTTGCAGGAACGCTGGTACCAAAGAAAGAAATTAGAATAAAGACCCGGTAGTTGTTAAACTTTGCGGGTAACAAAATATCTAACAGAACGTCTAAAAACTAAAGAATATAAACCTCTAATTAAAAATACGAGAAAATGAAAAAGATTGTTGTAACATTGTTTGTTCTACTGTTTTCCGGTAGTTTCTTGTTCGCACAGTGCCCATACAAGTATGGTGCTAATGAGGCTGACTCATTAAAATGCTTGGAACAACTGACTAATTTCAATATTTTCCATAAGGCTAAGAATTACACGGAAGCTTATCCTTCATGGCAGTACCTTGTTCAGAACAGCCCTTGCTGCTGGGATGGACTGTACACCAATGCTCAGAATATGTTCCAGGCTATGATCAGTGCTGAGAAAGATTCTGCAAGAAGAGAACGTCTCATCGACACGCTGCTCTATTCCTATGAGGTTCGTAATCAGGCTTTTCCTGAAAAATTCACGCAAGGATACTGCTTGGGATTCAAGGCATATAACTTGTTGCAATATCGCAAGGATCTCTTGAAGAAAGATCTCAACAAGGTTGAGGAGATTCTGAATATGTTCATTGAATCTGTGGAGATGGAAAAGGAAAACACCCAGCCTGCCATTTGGGATAAATATTTCCAACTGGCCGAGACGATGACCAAGGCAAAGAAAGACACCTCTTATGTGATTGAAGCCTATGGTCGTGCAACGGACTATCTGGATGTTTCCATCAACAACGCGATGGTTCAATACGAAAGACAAGTGGCTGTGTTGGATAGCTTGACGGAGCTCTACACCTCCAACAAGATCGATACGGATTATCTT
>JAFYEU010000029.1 GCA_017544105.1 Bacteroidales bacterium | reverse complement strand
ATGACCACCGAGAAAGAGCTTGACATGGGTGGCACGTTCGACTGGTTTGGCGAGGAGAGTCACCCCGACTTCGGCGGCAACCCCGAGACGGGCGAGTTTAACGGAAAACCATCCCCCGCCGGCCGCACCATCACTGAAGAGCAGTTCCGCAACCGCATGATCCTGCGGGCCGCGATGCTTCGCCACGGCTTCAAACCCATCGACAGCGAATGGTGGCATTTCACCCTCAAGGACGAACCCTATCCGGACACCTATTTCGAGTTCCCGGTAAAGGAATTACGATAACCCCAAAACTAGCAGGTTTTCGCAGAGAATAGCTCTCTTAACTGCTTTATTTTTGGGAAGTTATGTACCTGATGGCACAAATATGATTGTGAAAATAAAACCTCTTTATTTGAGAGTGTTACGCAAAGAGTGGGTACCGCATCTTGCGTTAAGTATTAGTCTATCAGACAATTATGATCTTTAACTTTTCTCTTGATAGGAAAGTTACAAAAGATCAAGCCGACATGAATGCCGCCCTAAAGCACCCTAAGATTAAATGAAAACGATTCGTTTTGCCGTCGGTCTCATCTTTGTTGTGCCACCCGATATCGACACGCAGGTGCCATCATGTTTATAAGTACAAAAAAATAGTATCTTCGCCGCTGCTTAAGAATTCCGACCGTATGTCAACTCAACCGTTCCCTAAAGCCGTCATCTTCGACCTCGACGGCACGCTGTACGACAAGAAAGCGTTGGCCCGCCGGCTCATACTCGCCTCCCTATGCCATGGAGACCTGGGGTTCCTTCGGCGCGAGCAACAGGTGCGCAAGAAACTGCGCGGGACGCCCTACCCTTCCGAGGAGCAGTTCTACGAGGCCTTCTTTGCCGAGTTCCCACATCCCGCCAAAGCACGCGAGTGGTATTTCCAACGCTACATGCCCTTGATGGCCCGCATCCTGCAAAAGCATTACCAGCTATATGCTTGGGTACCAGAAATCGTAAAACAGCTTCAAGGAGAGCTTGTTAAGATTGTCATCTTCTCCGACTATGGCAGTGTACCCGAGAAACTACAGGCTATCGGCTTCGATCCGCAATGGGCCGATGCGCTCTTCGACGCGCCCTCACTCGGCGGACTAAAGCCCTGCAAAGAGTCGTTTGCAAAGTTGTGTGAAAAAATGGGAGTGGCGCCACAAGAGTGCCTGATGGTTGGTGATCGTGAAGACACCGACGGACTGGGCGCCGCCGCTGTAGGGATGCCTTTCCTACTCTACGTCCGGGGCAGCCGGCCACGGATTGACCTCGATGCCTGCCATATCTAACATCATACTATGCGCCATCGCGCGCAGACGATCCAGCTCTTCCTTGCGATTGGCCTCTTTGTTGATAAATATGGGGGAGCCCACATGAATCGTCATGCAAGGCATTTCTTTCTTGCCAAAGAGACGATACAATCCCCTGCGCTTACGATAAGTGATGACAGTCGGGATAATGGGGAGATCGTACTTGTAGGCCATGGAGAAGGCCCCGCGCTTGAAAGGACGGATTGGCGTGTAGTAGTCCCAGCGCGTGGACTCCGGAAACAACAGCATCCAGTCCTTCCGGCGATGGTATTCGTCAAAAGCCTCGTTGAACTTCCGCATGCCAGCCATCGTCTCCGGGACGGGGATACCCCCGACGTACCGCATAAACCAGCTCATGCTGCCATTGAAATGCTTGGCATACATCGGGATACGCAGTTTGCGAAACTTGTGGACAGCCTGATAGACACAAAGAGCGTCAAACACATAGACATGATTGCAAATGCACATGGCTCCATTCTTCAGCTTGTCCCTATATCCTCTCAGATTCTTCTTCCCCTGAACCTTCACCCCGAAATGGGTCCGGTTCCAGAAGGCCGCCGCAATCCATTGGACGAAAAAACCGAAGAAGTTATTCACTTTGTACTGCCAAGAGTTGTCGAGATAAGGAAAGGTCTCGTCAAACTGGTACTTCCCTTGGGACGAGTCTTCCACCTGCACTTTTAGCAATCTGGCGTACGGATCGTCGGTGGGATAGTCGATGCCCACATCCGGGACATAAACTCCCTCCTTCACCTTGAACTCGCCATATTTCATAGCCATGAGGTTGATTACTTTTTAACGGAAATATTGCTGAAGCTATAGCGGGTCGTATTGCCGTTGAACTCTTCCAAGACCATCTCAGTGACCATATTGTCAGACTTACGATAGGTCAGCGTAATCTTGGAGTAGCCTCTGGTGGCAGCCTTCTTGGCCGTGATGGTGACAACACGGGAGGCCCCAGTTTCCTTCACCGTGTATTCGGCATTGTTGTCGGTGGCCACCTGTTTGTAATTACCCTTGATACAGTTCAGCAGGGTGCTCTTCTGTGTTTTCATCACCGCATTCTTCGTCACATCCACCGTCGATTTCTTGCCGTTCATGTTGATCTTGAGCATATTCCCTTCAATGATGAAGTAGTCGCCGGCGGGCTGCGTGTAGTTCATCTTCAACGTCTCCGGGGATTGGTACAGGACAGTTCCCTTGGACTCAATGGTCTTGCCGGACGCCTTGATAGTCTTCTGTTGAGCAAAGGATGCGTTGATTTGAGACTGTGCACCTAAAGAGAAAATGCAGTTTACAATGATGATAAACAGTGTGATCTTTTTCATATTTTGGGTTATTAGGTTAAAGGGTTATTAGGTTATGAGGTTAAAAGGTTAGAAGGTTAAAGGGTTATTAGATTGAAGTCAACGTTCAAAGTTCAATGTCAAAGTCAAAGTTCAATGTCAAAGTCTCAAGCCAATAGCTAATGGCTAATAGCTAACGGCCAACAGCCATCACCGTATTCCCAGCGCTTTCTTCACCAACGGTATCTTGATCATCCAGCGGAACAGCAGCGGCTGCAGCGTGTAGGTAATCAGGATGGTGGAGGCCATGCCGATCAGGGTGCATACACCGATGGACTTGATAGCCGGATGGGTGGCGCAGATCATGGCGCAGACCACGATGATGAGTACGAAGGCCGAGAAGAAGATGGCCATCTTATGGTATTCCAACAGCTGGTTGTCGGTGCCCCGCGCACTCGCCAGCAACCCCTGCACCACGAAGATGCTGTAGTCTACCCCGATGCCGAAGATGAAGGTGGAGATGACGATGTTGATGAGGTTGAATTGCAGGCCGAAGATAGCCATCCAACCCTGCACCACATACCAGCTCAGGAACATGGGCAGGAATGCCAAGATGGCGACAGAGAGACGACGGAAAGCAAGGAGCAGGACGACAAATACAAAAATAGACGATATCAGTAGTGTAGCGTTAAAGTCTTGATGAATGAGCGTGATCATATTGCCAGTATAGTAGAATGGATCCACCACGACGGCGTGCGGCATGGCAGCGATCTGATTGTCTATATGCACTTTATGATACTCATCCATCTCAGTGGCATTGAAGATGAGGAAGCGGCCGTCGGACTGTTCGATGAAGTTGCAGAGCAATCCGTCGGGCACGAGGCTGTCGCCATAGAGGTCGCCTACCTCGTAGTCGCTCTCCACCATGGCGCGGAAGGGCACGAAGATGGAGGGGTCGAGGTCGTGCGCGCGGGCAGCCCGCTGGATGGCAGCCTCCGCCTCGTTGATCTTCTCCGGGGTCCAGTATTCCCGCCAGGCCTGGATGCGCGCCTGCTGCTCCTTCTCCGACTGGAAAAGCATGGAGACCACCGGTGTGTAGCTGGTCAGCAGACCCTGTCTGCGAAGCGAGTCCAACGTGGCCGACAGTCGATGGTTGGCATCCAAAGCCTCGTCCAAGGTCGGGGCCACGACGGCATAGTAACGCTGGATGCCGCCGCCGGTGAACTTCTCGGCGTACAGTTTCTCGGAGGCGTGCAGGGCGTCGCTCTCGTAGCCGATGTGCTTCAGGTTGTTGTCGAACTTCACCTTCGGACTGAAGATAAAGCCCACCACGATGATCAGCACCAAGGCGATGATCAGGACAGGGTTGCGGTCGTAGGCATAGTCGTTGACCTTATGGATAAGTTTGAAGACCTTTTCGTTGTGCGGCGCGTCGCCCGACTTCAGGAAGTGGGGCAGGAAGATGAGGGCGAACAGGGTGTTGCCGATAAGCATGAAGGTGGCAAAGAGGCCGAAGTCCTGCAACAGGGCGCTCTTGGTGAAAAGCAGTCCTAAGAAGGCTCCGATGGTGGTGATGCAGCCGAGACAGACCGGCTTGGCCTCATCGGAGAGCATCTTCTCCACGTCTCCGACGAAGTGCTGGTGGATGATGACGTGCAGGCAGTAGCTGACCGCCACGCCCAAGACCACCGAGCCGATGCCGAGCGCCATCAGCGACATGCCGCCCTTGATCCAATACATGCACGCCAAGGCGAAGAAAGCGCCGTAAGCCACGGGCAGCACGTTCTGCCACAGGATGTTGACACTCTTGAAGCAGAGGCTGAGCAGGATCAGGATGACCGCCAGCGAGAGACAGATGGTCAGGGCAATGTCGCGATGCATCATCTGGGAGTTGCCGGCTGAGCGGACGGGCGCGCCATGGAAGAGGACTTTCGCCTCGGGGTGCGCCTGCTCAAACTGCTGGATCCGCTCCTCCAAGTATTGGATCAGGGCTTGGCTGGAGCGGGAGTCAAACGACTGCGTATTGGGGGAGATGAACATCAAGGCCGTGGTGCTGTCCTTGGAGAACAGATGGCCGTCGATGAGGGTGTAGCCCATACTGCCGGAGATCTCGGGCAGCAGCAGCTCTCGGAGGTTGAGCGGGTCGGTGGTGACCATCTGGGTGGCCGCTCCGGTCTCATCGTTCATCACCAGGTCGTAGTTCTTGGCCATGGTCTCGTCTGCCTGGGCGATGGCCTCGTCAAAGCGGGGGTAGAGGTCGGGGGAGACGAAGGAGGGCACGTGCGCCAACGCATAGTCGAGGGCGTTGAGGGCCACGTCCACATCCAGCT
>JAFYEU010000028.1 GCA_017544105.1 Bacteroidales bacterium | reverse complement strand
CGGGTGTGGTGGGCGGGATGATATCCGCCATTTCAAAGGGCTCTGACTGCTGCACGGGGGTGTAGTCGCCGAAGGCGTCGAAGGCCTTCACGCGGTAGATGTATTTCTTGTTCAACTCCAGAGAGTCGAAGGTGCCGACGTTGCCCTCCAGGATCTCGCCGATGGTCTGGCCGAACACCTCGTAGGTCTCATGGTCAGGATCGTAGGCGAAGATGGGCGCATCGTTGAGCGCCTTCCAGCTCTTGCCGTTGTCCTCGCTGCGCTCCACAAAATAGCCCGACAGTCTGCCCTTGGCCCAATAGATGAGGGCCGTGTAGGGAGAGTACTGGTAGAACTCGATCTCGGGGACGAGGTCCTCGGCATCACGTTTGAATGGGATGTTCTCCACGTCCAAGATCTTCGTGGGCAGCTGGATGATCTCCGGCGGGATGAGGCTCTCGATGGTGTAGGTGTAGAGCTCGCCCTTCTTGACGCTCTTGTCCACGATGCGGAGACCGAGGGCGTCGGCCGCGTCGATGTGTCCTTCAGCGGCCACGTAGGCCAGCACCTGGCGCTGGGTCTGCTCCTGATCCTTGCGGAAGACATAGTTCTCAAAGCCCTCCAACTCTTTCGGGTCGTAGTAGGACTCGCCATAGAGGGCTTGCGCGGCCACGCCCACGTAAAAGTGCGTGGAGTCGTACCGCTCCTTCATCTCGTCCAAGGTCAGGGCCCGGACCGGATTCGGGGAGAGGAAGATGTCCAAGTTGGAGGAGTCGGCCGGGTTGGCATCCAGCTCCGCGTCGGTCTTCAGACGGGAGACGCGCCAGCCGTAGTGACTGGCCACCCGCCACACACCGGCATCCTGCGGGAGCCAGCGCAAAACGATACTGTCGCCATAGCTGCGCGCCATCACCGTATATTGGTACAACGACTGCGGGGAGTCATCCTCCGTATCCGCCTCCTGCGCTATCGCCGAAGGCATTGCGAAAAGGAAGAAAACAAATCCTAAAAGGAGATTTATGCTGAATGATCGAATATCTTTTTTTGTCATAGCTGTTGTTTTTAGAGTTAGTCGTTGCTTAATCCTTCGGTGCTAATTACACATTGATAAGCGTGGAACAATTTGTTCTTATTGCTGCTTTTCAGAGTATCAAACTTGACGGGGTAGAAAGTGAATTGTGCCGGATCGTTCATCTGGGCGTTAGGGAAGAAGATGATGTCTTTCTCTTTATCGCTGGTCTTCATGGCCTGGGCAATCTTCATCAGGTTCTCTGAGAAAGAGGCGTTCTGGGAGGTCAGGTAAAGGATAGACACATTGTTGTAGATGTATATCTCTTTCGTAAGCAGAGCAGCGAGGTCTGGGTCAGGACGATACCAGTCGCCCAAGATGGTCTTGTAGTCGTCATAGACATTGTGCTTGCCATTGGCATTGAGTGGTTCCATCGTGTTGTAATACCTCTTCTTGTCCTCGGTGTAGAAGGTTCTGTCGAAGCCCTGGTGCTCGAGATCCAGATTCTGAGCATAGGTGTGCCACCAGTATTTGGCCCAGTATCGGTCTTGGAGTTGGAGCTCGTCGGCCGGGATGTAGTCGTTGTCGTGGTTGTAGAAGCCACAGTAGGTGCCGGATGTGGTGAAGTATTGTACTTTTTTACGGGTATGATAGGTCACCATGTCAATTGCTTTCACAAAGTGGTTGACGCGGAAAATCTCGGGCATGTCGTAGGGGAAGGCGGTGTAGGTCATGAAGGAGTTGATATGGCTGGCGTCGGAGAAGCGGTTGATGATTTTCCGTTTGTAGCTCCAGCCTCTGCCGTCCAATGCCTTGGCGTGCCGTTGCATGTCGTTCATGAAGCCGCGTATCTTGCTGATGTCATCCATCATGGCAATGGTGGCATAGTCTTTCAGGTACCACTCCCAGTTTTCCGTCTGGTTCGGCGTATAGATGGGTGCAGCGTAGGCTAATCTGGTTTCGAAGAACATGTCGTCCAGCGGCTCCCGTTGCTGCTCTTCTTTAACATAGGTCTCCAGGATGCAGGGCAGATCCCAAGTGCTGGGGTGGTAGTTGGCAGGGATACACTGCGCAAAGTCGGAGTTGCCTTTGATACGGTGGTCGATATGGAGGAAGTCGTTGGCATCGCTGCTGGACATGATCAAGCCTTTTTTAATAATCTTTCTGTATTCAGCAGCAGTGGTGCCATTCATCAAGGTGCTTCCACTCTCTTTCCACTTGATCTGTTCATCGTCACAGTAACTGTGGAAGACCGTCTCCAGTTCGGTCTTCTTGAAATCGCTCTCCAAGTCGAGGAGGTATTGGAAGTTGCGTTGGTGTGCTGCGATGAGCCTGTTGTTGGAGGTCTTCCTGATGGTGAAATAACAGATGGGAGGCATCGCGCAATTGGTGGAGTAGCGATTGGGATCTTCAGGGTCGTATTTCAGGAACAGGAATCCTAACTTGCCCATGGGGTCATTGGCCACTTTGGTGCTTTGAACTTGAACGTAGTCCCCTTTGTCGGTGCTGGCTGTATGAAGTAGCGGCGTCTTGAAGTTGCTCATGTTCTGGCCAAAGTATCCCTCGAGCATCTCCTTGTAGGTATTATAATACGGATCCACAAACCAAGTCCATTGGTAGATCTCTTTTCCGATGGCGCTGCTGATTTTGTAGCCCTCTTTCAGCATGGTGCGGATGTAGGTCATGGAGTCCTTGCCATCCTCCTGCATCTCCATGTAGATCTCATCCAGCATCTCATTTTGGATGTTGAGCGTGGATTGGATTGCTGTAGACTGCTGGACCGCTGCGACCACACGATCATTCCTCCTGTTGTGACGGAAATTGGAGGAGGAGCTGGAAGTCCTGCCGGTATGATCGCGGACCGAGGTGCCGGTTCTGCCGCTTGTGCCTGTACTATTGTTGGCGGCGGCGGCAACTTGTTGTGCGACCTTTCTGCTGACGGTGCCAGAGCTGCTGGTGGTAGTGGTGGTGCCGCCGCGCGAGGTGACCACGGTGCCGGACAGTATGTTGGTGCTGCCGCTGCCGTTGCCTGCCAAGCCTTGCAGGGCTCTGCCGCTCAGTGCGGTGGTGGTGCTGGTGCCGGAGCTGCCGCTAGTCGTGGTTCCTCTGGTGACTCTGTGGGCAGTGCCACTTCCGCCGCTGCCGGAGGAGCTTCCACTAGAGGCTAATACCATACCGCTGGTGCCGCCGCTGCCACTGCCGCTGCTGCTTCCGCCAAGTCTTTCGCCAAGTTGGAAACCGTTGGAGCCAGGGAGGCTTCCGACGATGACATGACCGCCACCGCCGCCACCACCAGAGCCGGTGTTGCCTCTCCGACCACGGCCGGAAGCCTGGGCATGGGCCTGCTCAGCCAGGTTGTAGGTCTCATCGCTGATGCGGCTGCTGTACTCCGTCTGCTTCATCGTGATGTCAGCCGCCTCCATGGCCGCGGCTAAGGCATCGTTAAAGGCGTCTTTGTCTACGATGATGAACTTCAGCATGCGGGCGCCCCAGCCTCCGGTAAGACCATACTCCTTCTCGGGCAGCTGTACTGATAGGTAAGGTACGGTAGAGGTATTGTAATAATTATAATCGCATTCCGCCAGTTCACCGTCTTCCAGACCGGCCTTCAACAGATAGATCTTCAGCTCTTGGCCGTTGGCTGTCAGAGTGTTCTTGTCTAACAGATCTTTCCGTTGCTTGAACATATACATGTTGCAGTAGGGAATGGGGCCGCTACTGGCAGTGGTTTGATATTGGTTGTAATAGGACCCCATGCCGCTGTTGCCGCTGCGGGGTTCGGAGTGTACATACTCCTTGGCGGGGAAGTGGGTCTCTCCATTGTATGGCCACGAGAACACGACCTGATTTTTCAAGGAGGAGTCTAACGGGTTGGTCTTGAAGTAGAAAATGGAGTCTTTGACAAACGGCTTGATGTCGTAACGATTGGTCTCATCGTTGAAGAAGATCGGGTCGAACCAGCCATATTGCGTAGAGCCTGGATTCTCATTGGAGATGGAGCCGTCAGCGTAATTGTACATGACATCCTTTCCCTTGTCATTTAATATTTTGCCCAAATCCTTGACACTCTTGTTCCGATACTCGAATGCGCGGGCGCTCAACTTCAGCCTGTTGAAGGAGTTGGCCACCAGACCGCCATCGGCGCACTCGAAGAGCATCACGTTGGCATCCTTTTTACTGTAGGTGAAATTCAACGCCTGACTGTTGGACACGCTGGCATAGCTGCCATTCTCGGTGGACTTGATGTCATATCTGCATTTGCCTGCCATCAGCTGGAAACGGAAACGGCGGGCATTCTTGCCGTTGTTGTCTGCCAAGAAGACATCCCGGTTCCAAGGCATGTTGGAGACGATGGTGCCGATCTGGAGCGGTGACTGCAGGTTGGACTTGTCTTTCGCCTCTTTTTCGGTTTCGAAGCCTGGGGTGACATTCTCGAAGAGCTTGACGTTGGCCAACGGATCGCCGGCACCCGGCACGCATACGTCACCTAACTTGAAGTCGCAGGAGGTGCTGAACTTGATGAGGCCGTTGAGCAGGTTCACCTTGAAGCGGAGCAGGCCGTAACAGTAGGACGGGTTGGGACCGCCGCCCTGCAACAGGGCACCGACACCGGCACTGAAGAGGGAGAACTTGCCTTTCCAGAAGCCCAAGTTGATCTTGAGGCCCACATCACCCTGCAGGGCTGCGTAGATTCGTCCTAATGCGTAGAAGTCGTTTTGACCGATACGGGGATAGCCCGGACAGCCTAAGCCGTTGACATCCAGCAAGGCCACGTCGAAGCCCAAGTCGGCAGAGATGTCGATATAAAGGAAGAAGTTCAACTCCAAGCCGGCATGGAAGGTGGCACCCAAGCAGAAGCCGCCCGCCTTGTCAATCTTCAGCCAGTCGGTGTCGCTGATCTTACGGCTGTTCTTCACCGCCTGACTGTTGGCGTCGAGTTTCTTGCCACTTTCGGCGATGCCGAAGAAGTCCTGCAACTCCTTACTCAACGGAGGCATCTCGTAGGCAAATGCGTTGCCGGTCTGCATGTAGAAGGTGAACTCCGTCTCGGCTGATACCACCACCAAGTCTATGCTTGCCTTGAGCCTCAAGCGATCCTCGTATTTGGGCTTGCCCAAAGCGACGTACCAGTCGACCTGGCCTTTCTTGTGCCCCTCGTAGCTCTTCTTGTAATGCTTGAGCTCAAAGTCGAAGGGGATCTGTATCTCCATAGAGGCACTGATGGCTGGCTTCTTGCCGGTGGTTCCGCCAGACTCGCTGGCGTTGGCCGCAGCCTCCCGGTCAGCCTCTGAGTGGGATGAGAGTTCGGAACCGTTCTCCTCAACAGCTTTTACCAAGCTGGTGGCAATGTTGGGAGAGGTCACCATGGAGAGGCCTGAGTGGATAGCACCTTTGACCTTGCCGCCAAAGGCGTTGAGCTCGGTAGTGTTGACACCGGCTAACAGGTCTGACAAGCTCATCTTGGACTTCAGGCAGATGGATAAGCGGAAGTAATGGTAGTTGGGGGCGTTCTCGAAACCGATGATAGTCTTGGCCTTGACGAGTGTACCTTTGTTGTTTCCATTATCGCCCGGAGTGACATTCTTGTCCATCTTGGTCAGCATATAGGCATTCGCCTCTATGAGGATGCCGGAGAATTTATTGTCTGAAAAGCGTACCGTCACCAAGCCGTCGGCGTTCATGGTGTTTTCGGCGCCCGTTAAGACAAGGCTGATGCCGGCACTGGCTACCCAACTGTCGCGCGCCGGGTCGAAGTCCATGCCGGAGGCCTGCAGCGTCTCCTTGTCATCGTTCTTGTTGGCTACCTCCAACAGGCCTTTGGCACTGTATTT
>JAFYEU010000027.1 GCA_017544105.1 Bacteroidales bacterium | reverse complement strand
GACAGGTTCGGACTGCGGAGACAGCGATACAGGTGCCCGCAGCGCAATACGTGCGTGTCTGGCCCTCCTCGTCCTCCTCGCCCTCGCCTCTCCCCTCTCTGCCCAGCACCGCGACACCCTGTACGTGGTGGAGGAAGAGCCGGTCTATGACACCCTCTTCGTGCACGACACGCTCCGAGTGCACGACACGTTGGTCCCGATGCAGACGGACAAAAACCAACCCGAAAAACGGAAATCAAAAGTCAGCTATTATCATGCTCTTGGGGTGGATTATGTCCTTCAGCCCTTTGCGATGGAGTATGACAATCAGAAATATTACGAAATGGGGGTTCGTTTGCATGTACTGAACGGTATCCAATTTAACCCTTGGCTGATACTTTCGCTGGATTTTCAATTTGCATACACGCATGGCTACGACGAAGATTTGACATTCGTTATGCCTATGAAAGGTATCTCCAACGGTTCCAAAAACGGCCTCAGGTCTTTTGAAAACGTCGGTTTCAAATTGGGTTTGGACTTCCGATACCGTTGGTTCAACAGGTTCAAATGGAGTCCTGTCATAGGCATTGCAGGTGGTCCGTCCATAGAATTGACTTCCTACCCGTTACAAGATGGAGAATTCAAGAGTTATTGGGGTTGGGGTGGCTATATATCCTATTATCTTGGTTGCAGCTACCGATACCGGAACAACAAACAATTGTGGTTCGGGGCAAGCTGGACTGTCGATTTTGGATATGTTTTCATAGCAATACCATTACTAGGCTTCAGGTTTGAAATACAGCTGTAGTGAATGGACCAACATTTTTATTTTTGCCCCGGCTGTCACCTTTTCACTTTATGACAATCGTAAGCCCGGGGTTAAGAATGGAAACATCCCTTGACAAGTGGCATGTTTGGGCACTGAATATTGGCAAATCACACACAAAGGGTCAGCATCCCCACCAGAAAACCCAGCACCATGGTGATGGTTTTCACGATGAAGAAGTTTCGGCGCGACTGGGCCAGGAGGGGCAGGCCGGCATGGCCGTTTTGCGAGATAGAGTTGGCCAGCAGGATGCCAAAGGGGATAGTGCCATTCAAAAACATAGCGATGAAAATGAGGTTGGGACCTGATTCAGGGATCAAGCCTACCAGCACCGCCGCCAGCAGCAGCGCGTATTGGGCCCATTGTTTAGCTTGCAGCAGTTGTTCCACATCCACAAACAAGCCGACCATCATGAGCAGCAGCAAGACTCCAAAAGACCACAGGAAGACCTTCAGCAGATGATGTCTCACCACGTGATGCCAGAAATGCTCTTTCAAGAAATGGAGGACCCGATTCTTGAAACCATTCTGATGAACATCCGGGGTGGCCTGTTCATGACCGTCAACCTCCTCATGAATATCAAAGTTGTGAGGTTCCAGCGTGAACTTCCATCGCTTGGAAATGAACATAAAGAGCAACCCTGACAATATGGCGATGCCAAACAAGATGGCTGTGAGAATGGCTCCCCATCGGGGATTCTGCACGAAGAGGAAGAAGGCCTCGTCACCAAACGTAGCCACCATGCCGGAGATGAGCGCACCAAAGGAGATCAAGTCGTGGGTGAACATGGAGACCACGGCAAAGCCACCCGCGCAACCCGGGATAGCGCCCAGCAATGCGGCAAGAAGAATCTGCAGGAAGGGACGGTTGCGCACCTTAGCCAACAGTCTTCCCGATGACGACACGTTGATCAGTTCTATCAGCGTCATCATCAGAATCACCCAGCCAGTGATCTCCAGACTGTCTTTAAAGACATCCAGCAAACGGTCGAGAATAACGGTCTTGTCCATGTTTTATTTGGGCCGCAAAAATAGCACTTTTTTCAAAAGAGCTAGAGCCACCCTCCGATGCTTCCCCATCATGGCATCACAACACATTTTGACTCGCAGGGGACTCCGGAAGCAACCGATTTTTTTTGTACTTTTGCACCGCATTTTCAAGAATGCGACAAAACCATTATGGACCCTCGCAGAGACGTTTCATGAAACGTCTCTGCAGACCAGAAAAACCTGATTTGACAATTGTAAGATAGTGATATGGCAGAATATCAAGACGATAACATTATAACCCTGAATTGGTACGAGCACATCAGGACAAGACCCGGCATGTACATCGGCAAGAAGGGAGACGGCTCGTCGCACGACGACGGCATCTACGTGCTCTTGAAGGAGGTGATGGACAACGCCATTGATGAGTTCATGAACGGCTATGGCAAGGTCATTGACGTCACCATCAAGGAAAACCGCGTGACCGTGCGCGACTACGGGCGCGGCATCCCCTTGAACAAGGTGGTCGATTGCTACTCCAAGATGAACACGGGCCGCAACTTCAAGGGCGATTTTGCCTCCATCGGCATGAACGGCGTGGGTGTGAAGGCGGTGAATGCGCTCTCCACACACCTGCTTGTGCAGAGCGTGCGCGACGGCCAGGTGAAAAGGGCCGAGTTCTCCGCCGGCCTGCTGACCAAGGAGTACCCCATCGAGGCGACCGACGAGAAGAACGGCACGATGGCCTCCTTCCTCCCCGACAACACCATCTTCGAGAACTACGAATGGTACACCGAATACATCGAGAATCTGCTTTGGAACTACGTCTATCTGAACCGCGGCCTGACCATCAATTTCAACGGCAAACGGTTCTACTCCAAAAACGGTCTCTTGGATCTGCTCAACAAGAAAGTGGGCGACAACGCCTTGTATGAGCCCATCTACCTGAAAGACGACAACTTCGAGTTCGCCATGGTCCACACCAACCGGAAGTACGGCGAAGAGTACTACACGTTCGTCAACAGCCAGTACACAGAGCACGGTGGCACCCACCAGCAGGCCATGCGCGAGGCCATCGTGAAGACCTTCCGCGACTTTTTCAAGAAGAACTTCGAGCCGGGGGACGTGCGCAACTCCGTAGTAGCCAACATGTCCATCAAGGTCAAGGATCCCATCTTCGACTCCCAGACCAAAACCAAGCTAGGTTCCGAACACATGGAGCCGGGTGGGCAGACCATCCGCAACTATGTGAACGAGATGATTGGCCGGCTGCTGGACAACTACCTGCACAAGCATCTGGATGTGGCTGATGTGATCTTGAAAAAGATCCAGGAGGCAGAGAAAGAGCGTGTGGCCATTGCCAACCTCAAGAAACAGTCCAAGGAGATTCAGAAGCAGGTCAGCCTGCACAACAGCAAGCTTCGCGACTGCCGTTACCACTTCAACACCAACGATGCGCGCGGATTGGAGACGATGATCTTCATCACGGAGGGCGACTCCGCTTCCGGCTCCATCACACAATCGCGGGATGCCAACACGCAGGCCGTTTTCAGTCTGATGGGAAAGCCCGCCAACGTCATCAAAACCAAGAGCGCCATCTACAACAATGAAGAGCTAAGCCTGCTTCAGGCGGCCCTGAACTTGGAAGACGGCATTGACGGCTTGCGATACAACAACATCGTCATCGCCACCGATGCCGATGTGGACGGCATGCACATCCGCCTGCTGCTGCTCGCCTTCTTCTTGAAACTCTTCCCTGATGTGGTACGCTCCGGCCATGTGTATGTGCTCCAGACTCCGCTATTCCGCGTCCGCAACAAGAAAGAGACCATCTACTGCTATTCTGAAGAGGAGAAGGTCAATGCCATCCGGAAACTAGGGAACAAACCTGAGATCACCCGTTTCAAAGGTTTGGGCGAAATCGACCCCAAAGAGTTCAAGGGCTTTATCGGCAAATCCATCCGATTGGAGCCGGTGGTGCTCAATCCGAACAGCAACATTGACGACATTATTGACTTCTATATGGGATTGAACACCCAGGAACGCCAGAACTTCATCATGGAGAATCTGCGGGAGGAGGTGGATAAGTTCTCAGAAGAATCATAAAACCTACACCTATGCAAACAAAGACCATCTATCTGCTTCTTATCAGCTTGTTGCTGTGTGCGACAGGCTGTCACAACAAGCATCGTGACGATGCTGTCGGAAATGAGGAGTACGACTATCCGGTAGGGTTGATCCCTGACACCATCCAGACCGGTTTTTCAGATGAAAGCGTGCTCTACACTATGGAAGAGACGTTATTAGAAAATTTCCTCCGCCAAAGCGACCAATATCAAGGGCAGAAGTTGACCATGCGCACAGCCTTTCCTGAAGAATGGGGCGTATTGTGCGTGGAGCGTCTGCCGCAAGGACGTGAGTTGATGTTGGTGCAGTCCAAGTCTCGGGAGTGGAAATATCTGCTGGTCACCTCCGGCTACGGGACACAGCGGATCTTGGACATCCTGCCTGCAGCCGTGAACTTGGCCAAGCAGGACGGTGATTTGCTGGAGACCGAAAAGTGGACCACCTACCGGCAGCCGGACGGTGCCTTTCGGATTGTCAAAGAGTATGACTGGACACGCTCGCTGACCGGTGCCACCAAGCAGCAAGTATTGGAGCATCCGGAGAAATATCACCGCCAGCACACCTATACGGAACAATTCATCATCAATGACATGGGTCACTTTGAGGCAGTAGAGGTGGACACCCTCCCCGACTACAAAGCGGTGGTGTTTTTCTACAACTTCAACGACAAGCCCGAATTATGGGATGAATACATGGAGATGCTCCAGTCGTATTGCGAGGAGAACAACATCCTTTTCGAAGAGGTTTATCAGGAATACAACCGTGTGATCCTGCACAACTATGACATGAGTTTTTCCTTGGAGGCTGATATCACACCCTATACCGAATCTTTGGAACAAGGCCTTGTCTTGCTGTGTAAAGGTCAGGAGCCCAAGACCATCCCGTTTGGCAATTTTGAGTACATGAGGATGATTATCAACCGATATTTTCATTTGGACAAACAAGAGTCGTCACAACCAGCTATATGATTGAACGCTTTCAGAGACAGATGACCCGACTTGTCGGTTGTCCACACGGCTGCAGGTACTTGTTGGCAGTCAGTGGTGGTGCCGACTCCATGGTGTTGGCCACGCTTTTCCTTCTGTCGGGTTATGACTTTGAGATAGCGCACTGCAACTTTCACCTGCGGGGTGTTGACTCCGACCGCGACATGCACTTCGTGCAACGGTGGGCTGCAGACCATCAGATCCCCTGCCAGGTGAAGGAGTTTGACACCATGGCCATACAGCAGGACTCCGGGAAGTCTGTGGAGATGACTGCCCGCGACCTGCGCTACCAATGGTTCTCCCAAATCAGCACACCCTTTGACTATATCGTCACAGCCCACCATGCCAATGACGATGCGGAGACCATCCTGCTCAACCTCACGCGGGGCACGGGGCTTCAAGGGTTGACCGGCATCCCGGAACGGAATGGCGTCATCCTGCGTCCCTTGCTTACCTTCAGCGCGGAGGAGATCCGCACCTTTGCCGGACTCCAGCAGATAGCCTATATGACGGACATCACCAATGCCGACGAGGAGATCAAGCGCA
Organism: Bacteroidales bacterium; assembly: GCA_017544105.1. GTDB lineage: Bacteria > Bacteroidota > Bacteroidia > Bacteroidales > WCHB1-69 > F23-D06. The sequence continues at coordinate 35,897 of JAFYEU010000027.1, read as the reverse complement.
ACCGGATCCGGCACACCGTCATCCCTGCCTTGCAGCAGCTGAACCCCAACCTGGTGCACACCATAGCCCGCAACAAGCAGGTCCTGCAACAGCAAAGCGCTTTGTATCACTATGCCGTAGCTGATTTCACGAGAAGGGCGCTCTCTGAGAAAGAGGGGGCCATCCACATCCAGCGTTCCGAAATTGACGGTTTCCCCTTCAGCGATGTGCTGCTTTATGAGATCCTCCGTCCCTACCAGTTCTCGGAGTCGGATGTGAAGGACATGCTGATGACCGACCAGCCAGGGAAACTCTTCCGAGCGCCCAATCATCTTTTGGTCGTGGACCGCGATGCATTCATTGTGCGCCCTCTCCCGCCCCAGCCGTCAGAAGCGCGCCACTACCAAAATCTTGAGGAGTTGCAGGAGGACTTTTCCGTAACCCGCCACACCGCCGCTGACGGCATCCAGAAGCCCGCCGACGGCAACACCTTCATCATCCCCGAACACAAACTCACCTTCCCCATAACCCTCCGCCATTGGCAGCCAGGCGACTATTTCTTCCCTTTTGGCAGCAAAGGCAAACGGAAACTCAGCGACTTCTTCACCGATCAGAAAGTGAACCGCCTCGACAAGGATCAAGTCCCCTTGTTCTGCATTGGCGATGACATTGCCTGGGTGGTGGGATACCGAAGTGACGAGCGCTTCAGAGTAGAAGAGTCCGACACCCACTATTATTGCATTTCCCTTTTCAAACATAATTCCTAAATCCATCAACCTTTACAAATGGAAGTACCAAAACTAGAGCAAAGACCTGTGATACAGCCCCAAAGGACCTTCATCCTGTGGTTCATGAGTATCTGTTCCATGTTGGATGCACTTTCCAACATCTTCACCTACCTGCTCAGTGTTATTGCTCCCCAGAAGATGGCCGAGATGCTGCCTCAAGCGGGAGCCACGATGGGCATGAGTCAGGAGAACATCGAGAAGTTGTTGGAGACTTTCGCTGCCGTCACACCTTCCCAATACCTGATGCTGATTGGGGTGGAAGTGCTGATGTTTGCAGGGGCGCTACTGATGATCTGGAAACTCAACCAGATTGGTTTTCACCTATATGCCATCGGTCAGTTACTCAACATTTTCATGATGAACTTTGTCATTGGCGGGAATATGACGATGGACTTTGCGGCCATCCTGACGGTAGTGTTCATGATTGCCATTTATGCCATGCATTTGCGGTATATGCATCGGCTAAAAGATACGGATGGGGAAGAACCTGATGAAATCACCGAAAACACAGAACAAGATGAATAGAGAAGATTTCCCAATATTAACCCAACAGGTCTACAACAGGCCTTTAGTCTATCTGGATAATGCGGCGACGACACAGAAGCCGCAGGTGGTCATAGACGCTTTGCAGCATTACTACGAGACCATCAATAGCAACATCCACCGTGGGGTGCACTATCTGAGTCAGCTGGCCACCAACGAGTTCGAGGCGGCCCGTCGCTGTGTACAACAGTTCATCAACGCCGCCCACGACTATGAGATCATCTTCACGCGCGGGGCCACGGAAGCGATCAACCTAGTGGCAGCCTCTTTTGGCAGGACCTATATCCAACGTGGCGACGAGATCATCATCTCCGAGATGGAGCACCACTCCAACATAGTGCCCTGGCAGTTCTTATGTGAAGACCGTGGGGCCGTGCTGAGAGTCATCCCGATAAGCGACGAAGGTATGCTGGACATGGAAGCATACACGGAACTTTTCACCGAAAAGACCAAGATAGTGGCGGTTTCGCATGTCTCCAACACCTTGGGAACCATTAACGATGTGGCAGAAATAGTCCGCATTGCACACGGTCACGGCGTGCCAGTCATGTTGGACGGTGCCCAGGCGGTGGCACACGAGCCCGTGGATGTCCAGGCTTTGGACTGCGACTTCTACTGTTTTTCCGGCCATAAGATGTATGCCCCGATGGGCGTGGGCGTGATGTACGGCAAGGAGCGGTGGCTCAACGAGATGAAGCCCTATCAGGGTGGCGGGGAGATGATCAGCTCCGTGACCTTTGAGAAGACCACCTACAACGATCTGCCCTTCAAGTTTGAGGCGGGCACCCCGGCAGTGGGCGACGTGATCGGCCTCCGCATTGCCATTGAGTACATGCAATCCATTGGAGTGGAGCGCATCCGCGACTATGAGACGGAGTTGCTTCATTATGGCATGGAGAGGCTCAGCCAGATTGAGGGAATCCGTTTCATTGGGACGGCACCGCACAAAGCTGCAGTCATCTCCTTCTTGTTAGGCTCCTCACATCCTTACGATGTGGGGGTGTTGTTGGATCATCAGGGCGTGGCCGTCCGCACCGGGCACCACTGTACCCAACCCATCATGAGTCATTATGGTATTCCCGGGACAGCCAGAGCCTCGTTGGCGTTATATAGTTCAAAAGAAGATATCGACAGGTTGGCAGAAGCCCTCCTCAAAGCAAAATCCATGTTATTATAGACACGAAAACGATGAGTTACGCACTTATTACCGGCGGCAGTTCCGGCATCGGACTGGCATACGCGGAGGAGATGGCCGCCCGCCAATACAACATCCTGATTGTCAGCAACCGGGAGGATCTCAACGAGACTGCCTCCCAGCAGATTCGCTCACGATATCCCTCCTTGGAGGTCAAGACCCTCATGATGGACCTGGCCGTTCCCGAGGCGGCGCAGCAACTGTTCGACTATTGTAAAGAGCAACAGCTTGACATAGAGGTTGTCATCAACAATGCTGGCATGTTCTATTTCGGAGCTGCCGTGGAAAAACCGACCAAGCTATCGGAAAAGATGCTGACACTTCATGTCCACACTCCGGTCATGTTATCGCTTCTTTTTGGCAAGGCCATGAAAGACCGTGGCCATGGTTATATCCTCAACGCCAGTTCCATCACAGCTTTCATGAAGTTCCCCACCATTGCGGTCTATGAGAGCACCAAGACCGCCCTGATGTCGTTCAGCTATGCACTGTCATCCGAGTTGAAGCATCACGGAGTGAAGGTCTGTTGCGTCTGTCCGGGTGCGGTGGACACCGACCTCTACAACCTGCCCGTCAACATGCGCCGGTGGTTGTGTCGTTTGGGCTTCATGTTAAAACCGCACCAGGTGGCCAAGAAGGGGGTGCGTGCCCTCTTCCGCGGCTGGAAACGTCGCATACCCGGTGTCTGGAGCCGCATATTTGTAGCCCTAAGCATCATCGCCCCCGACTGGATCGTGGACATCATCAAGAAAAAATTCGTATAGAACCTGCCTATCTGTTGTCAAGGATGATCGGCTTGATAGCATCCTCCACATGGTAATCGCCAATCATCGTACGGCGCAGGCAGGTCAGGTGGGCACCCGACTGGAGAGCCGCTCCAAAATCGCGGGCGACGGACCGGATGTAAGTGCCTTTGGAACAACGGATACGGAAATCTACCTCCGGCAATTCAAAACGGGTGATTTCGAACTCATAGATGATCACATGCTTGGTCTCGAGCTGTGCGCTCTCGCCCACACGGGCAAGGTGGTAGGCTCTTCGGCCATTATAGCGGACCGCTGAGAAGAGCGGCGGCACCTGCTCCAGCTCTCCGACAAAGTCTTTCGCCACCGACTCTGCGAGTTCACGGGTGATATGGTCATAGGGCATCGTAGCATCGACAGGATGTTCCAAGTCGAAACTAGGGGTGGTGGCGCCCAGACAAAAAGTACCCGTATATTCTTTCACCTGTTGCTGGATCTGGTCTATCTTCTTGGTCATCTTGCCGATGCAGATGATGAGCAGACCCGTCGCCAGGGGATCCAACGTGCCGGCATGACCTACCTTCACCCTGCGGTTGGCCTTTCGCTGGACGATGCCGCGCACTTTGCCGACAATATCGAAAGAGGTACAGAGAAGAGGCTTGTCCACGAGCAGGACATCCTCCTCGGGGTTAACCTCCAACTCGGGCAGCTGGAAGACGGTAGCATGCACAATCGGATTCTTTAGCATAAGCCGACTATGATAGCGATGATGCCGACAATGGCGCAATAGATAGAGAACCAGGCGAGATTGGCTTTCTTGACAATACTAATCATGAAGCGACAGGCCAGCACGCCACATATATAGGCGGAGATAAAACCGCATATCAGCGCTTGGGCCGAGAGGCCGCACTGGGAAAAGGAGAAATTGCCGCCAACCAGGTCGAGGAAAGATTCACCCAGGATGGGGATGATCACCATCAGGAAGGAGAACTGGGCCACCTCCTCCTTGCGCACCCCACTCAACAAGCCGGTGGCGATGGTGGAGCCGGAACGGGAGAGACCTGGGAGCACCGCAACCGCTTGGGCACAGCCGATGAGGAAAGCACGCCCGAAAGTGAGCGGCTTGTTTCCCCGAAAGCGGACAAAGCGCGTGAGCGCCAGCAGCAGAGCCGTCACCAGCAACATACTGCCCACCAACACAAGACCTTCCCCAAAGAAGGACTCGACCGTATCTTTGAAGAAGAGACCGACGATGAGAACCGGAATCATGGAGACCAGGATCTTGCAGATATACTGAGTCTCCTCATTCCACTGAAACTTGAAGAATTTAGCCAATAGGTTCAGAATCTCTTTCCAAAACACGGTCAAGGTACTGAGCACGGTAGCGGTATGCACCAGCACTTCAAAGGTGACATTCTCCGCCACACCAACGCCTAAGATCTCCCGACCGATAATCAGGTGACCGCTGCTGCTAACGGGCAGAAACTCTGTAAACCCTTGAATGATACCTAATATCAGGGCTTGAAACCACGTCATGACTATGCTTCCGGTTCAGATTTCTTTCTGGGATGCCACATAATAGCCACACCCTCCACGACAATACCCAGGAACATCAGAATAGGGGCTACCACCAGCCGGCGGGTGTTGAAAATCTCACCATCGAAAGTGTTCGGATCTTCAACCAGACCACCGCGGAGTAGCAGATAACCTAAAATCAGCAGGAAGAAACCCACTGCCATCAAGATGTAATTGGTTGTTCTGAAGAGAGGGGCCTTGCCCTCTTTGATTTCTTTATTGTCAGATTTCATATTACGATTAAGAAATGGATATCAATTATAAATAGAGACGTTCGTCGTTAATACGGATGTAGCGGTTGACAGACATGGAAGAGATGATGATGGAGAAAAGTATGCTAAACAACAGGATGGCACCCAGTATGATGGCGATCGGGACCATCAAGGAGAAATCCACCAGATCCGGGATGGCCTGATGTCCAAAATAGAGTGCCAAAGCCACCAGAATGACCGCGATGACACCTCCCCAGACGCCTTGTACAAAACCTTTCATGACGAATGGACGGCGGACAAAACGCGGGGTGGCACCCACCAGCAACATGCTCTTGATATTGAACCGCTGGGCATAGATATTAAGACGGATACAGTTGGCTATCAACAGCATGGAGATGATCATGAAGACCGCGCATATGCCCAGGATAATCCATTGTATCTTGCGGAAATTGTCGCTTAACGACTTGACGATAATGTCGGGAGAATCCACATCCTGCACCAGCTCATTGCGTTTCAGCTCCTTTTTAATGTTGGCGATGGAATCAGTGTTGGCATAATCGGGTGCCACACTCAACATGATAGAGGCATTGATGGGATTGTTGTTGGGGATAATCTCGGTATAGTTATAACCCACAATCTTCTTGGCGATCGCGGTATTCTCCTCTTTGGAGGAGACCCTGGAGGAGGTGATATAGGGTTTAAGTTTCAATTGTTGTTCCAATGCATTGATGTCCGCCTCTTTGACATCTCCATAGAACAGCACTTCCAGCTCAATGTTCTGGGAAAGGTTGCGGATATAATGGGTGGAAAAGTATGCAAAAAATGTCAGCGTGCCGATGAAAAACATCGTCAGGGCTATGCTCATAATGGACCCAAAGGTGGAGAGTCGGAGACGTGCTTTGGTAATCCTGTCAATGGTATCGGGATACTTTGCCATATTGAATTTTTAACGCGGCAAAGGTACACTATTTTTCGTAATTTTGCACCGTTTTTTTACGATGCATCTTTTAAAGCGATTATTACGGTATCTGGCGGGATATAAAGGCCTTATTTTGCTGGTCGTGCTAGCGAACCTGTTCTATGCGCTTTTCTCCATCTTCACACTATCGATGGTCGTTCCTTTTCTTTCGGTCCTTTTCAATCAGGTGGAGATGGTGGCCGCCAAGCCCACTTTTGCTCTGACATCGCGATATTTCATCGACACCTTTTACTATTACATGGGGCAAGTCATCACCGTCCACGGACCGCATGCGGCGTTGATTTACATTGCCGTGGTGATGATTCTGCTTTCACTGCTCTCGAACTTCTGCCGCTACATGAGTTTCTATTGGCTGGCTCCGCTCCGCGCAGGCATCCTGCAGGATTTACGGCGAGACCTTTACCATCGGATGCTGATCCTTCCCTTGTCGTTTTTCGCCAAGTACAAAAAAGGCGACATGCTTAGTCGCATGGGGGCGGATGTGCTGGAGGTGGAGTGGTCGGTGTTTTCCTCCCTGCAGTCGCTCTGTCGCGATCCCTTCCTCATCATCGTCTTTTTGATCACCCTGTTTTCCATCAGTGTGAAGCTGACCTTGATTGCCTTGGTAATCCTGCCCCTTATCGGCTTGCTCTTGGGTTTCATCGGCAAGCGTATATCCGCTTCTTCCTTGCGGTTGCAACAGTTGTTGGGCAATATCAGTGCCCTCTTTGAAGAGGCGATAGGCGGGCTCCGCGTGATCCAGGGATACAATGCCGAACAGTATGCGTCAGAGAAGTTTGCCAAGCACAACAACCGCTTCTACCAACTGCACAAGAGAATTTTCCGCATTCAGGAGCTCGGGGCACCGCTCATCGAGTTCTTATGCATCGTGGCCATCTTGCTCATCTCCATACTCACCTTATGGCTGACGCCTTCCCTGCTGCTTCGGACCAGCGCCCTGTTCATGCTCTACTTTGTGGTTTTTGCCCGCATGATTGCCCCCGCAAAAGCCTTGGTGACCACCTATTATACGATGCAGAAAGGACTGACGGCAGCCCAGCGCATCTATGAGGTGATGGATGCTGAAGAGGAGATCGTGGAGGAAGAGCATCCCATACATCTTTCAACACTGGAACACGACATCCGTCTCCAGGATGTCTCTTTCTCCTATCATCCAGTGGAAGAGGAGTCGCAGTGTGAGGTGCTGCGGCATCTGAACCTCACCATTCACAAAGGGGAGACCGTGGCTTTGGTGGGTCCCTCCGGCGCCGGGAAATCCACCATCGTGGATCTGCTCTCCCGCTTCTACGATGCTCCTTACGGGGAGATCCTGATTGATGGCATCTCTTGTCGACATTACAGCATCCGGAATCTCAGGGCCCTCTTCGGGGTGGTCTCACAAGATGTGATTCTCTTCCATGACACTGTCTATCACAACATCACCATGGGCCTCGACGTGACGCGAGAACAAGTTGTCGCAGCCGCCAAGCTGGCCCAAGCTCACGATTTCATCATGGAGATGGAAGAGGGTTATGACACCATGTTAGGTGACCGGGGCATGCGACTCTCGGGAGGACAGCGCCAACGTATCAGCATTGCCCGCATCCTGCTGCGCAACCCGCAAGTCTTGGTGTTGGATGAAGCCACCTCCGCCCTAGACAATGAATCCGAGTACCTCTTCCAAGAGGCGCTGGCACCCCTGCTACAAAACCGTACCGCCATCATCATCGCGCATCGGCTGAGCACCATACGACTGGCGAGCACCATCTGTTTTCTCCAAGACGGCACTATCGTGGAACAGGGCTCCCACGACGAACTGATGGCTTTACAGGGACATTATTACCGATTCTACACCACCCAGCGAGACGACGTTACCGCGGTATCTTGATCTTCTGTCCTTCCCGGATAGCATTCACATTGGTGATGTGGTTATATTTGGCGATTTCGGTAGCCGTCTTACCATACTTCCGACCTATGGAGGAGAGGGTGTCACCTCTCTTGATGACGTAGGTAATATAACCGCCTGTCGGCTTGGGGGCGGGCGTCGGTTTCACGACCGTGTCTACCGGCTGCTGGGTCACCGTGGTATCCTTGGCCGCAAGGGTGCTGTCCTGCGGAGTGGTGGCCGTGCTGTCGGCAACCACCGGTGCCGGCTTCACGATTGTAGTGCCTTTCCTGACCAGCAACTTCTGGCCCACCCGCAGGCTAGTGCTTCTCAGATGGTTGAGAGACTTGATCTTGTTGACAGTCGTGCCATATTTGGAAGCGATCTTGGACAAGGTCTCCCCTTTTCTCACCGTATGGTATTTGTTAGGCGTGACCTGTACCACCTCACCATTCGCATTCGCACTCGTGCTCGGGATCGTCAGATTCTTCGTCGGATTGAAATACTCATCATAGTGATATTTCTGGATGGTGTCCTGTAAGGCGATGAAGCGGATGAGGTCGTGCGGTTGGAGACGCAAGGGGAACAACTGCCCGTTGAAGGCAGGAATGATGAACTTCTTATATTGCGGGTTCAGGGAGACGATTTCCTCCCGGCTGATATTCAAGAGGGCGGTTATCTGATCAAAATGGGTCTCCTTATTCACCATCACGGAATCCACATTGAGGGGCAGGGTAATATTGGCTGGCTGGATACCGTAGAGATTGTGGTAGGTCATCATGTAGAGTGCCCCGATGAAGGCAGGGAAATAGTTCTGGGTCTCGCGAGGCAGGTAGGGGGAAACGCCCCAGAAATCGGTTTTACCACCGGAGCGCTGGATAGCCTTACGAACGTTTCCAGCACCACAGTTGTAAGCAGAGATGGCAAGGCCCCAGTCGTGGAAGATATTATAGAGGTCGCGCAGATGGCGTGCCGCGGCATCGGTGGCCTTGTAAGGATCGCGACGGTCATCCACATAGGTGTTGACTTCCAGCCCATACAACTTGCCCGTGCCATACATGAACTGCCATATTCCCGTCGCCCCGGCGGGGGAAACGGCCAACGGGTTCAGCGCCGACTCAATGATGGTGATATACACCAGCTCTTCGGGCACGTCATACTTGTCAAATATCTCCTTCATCCAGGGATAATAGTACTGTGCGAGGCCCAACATGACTGACGAAGAGCGTTTACGTTGGACGGAGTAGAGTTCGATAAAGCGCTTCACCCTGTCGTTGTAGGCCAAGGGAACCGCTGTCACAATCTTGGAGAGTCGCTTGAAGATCAGGGAGTCGTTATTGTCATAGACGGTAGTGTCATCACGCAGTTTGGAGAGCACAGACTGTCCGGTATGGAGTTCTTTTTGAATATACCAAACAGACAAGAGGGAATCCATGATCCGGACCTCCTCATTGACCACCTCATAGAGTCCGACCGTATCTTCCGGGGCGGCAGCAGGCACACTAAGCAGGGTGTTTTGCGCCCGAGAGGGAAGCAGGAGGGAAATCATCAATGCAAGCCAAAATATATGTTTATGTCTCATAATCTCTACTTTAATCCAAAAAATCATGGGGCAAGCCGTCAGGCGAAGTGGCGAATGCTCTGTACATCGCACAACATAATGACAAACTTGCCATTTTCTATTTTATTGTATAATCATTCCATTTTATTTCTTTTCCATCTTTGAACAAAGTGGTCAAGGTGGTATGGCCATCTTCGTTATAGTAGGTCCAGAGGCCATCCTGGAGTCCTTTGTTATATTTTCCCAAGGTCTTGACAGTACCGTTTTCCCAATAGGCCACATATTTGCCGTCGCGCACGTCCTGATCGTAGCGGATCTCGAAGGCGGTGTGCGTCGGGTCGAAGGTCGTGATCCAGAGGCCCTCCTTCTTGCCGCCGTCATAATGGCCGGATTCCACGGAGGTGCCATTCCGATATTGCCACACGCCCTCCTCATAGCCAGCCACATAGCTACCTTGCACCACCGGAATGCCCTCCTCGTCGTATTCGACATAATACCCTTCCAGTTCACCATCCTCATAATGAGCGGCCATCAGCGTATCACCCGTCGGGTAGAACCAGAGCCACTCGCCGTCTTTTTCACCTTTGGAGGTATATGAGCCGACAATCTCCACCGTCTGATCCGGGAAGAAGAACTTCCAGTTGCCCGTAGGTTTGGAGTCTTTGTATTTGCCACGCGAGCGCAACTCACCCGTGGGGTAATACTCTTTCCACAAGCCCTGGCGGAGGCCGTTCTCGTCGGTGATGCCCTCAAATCGCATCCATCCGTTCACATAGACATAGCCGTTGATCAGTTTCCCCGTGCTGTCATAGTCGCGGCGGATTCCATCGGGGATATTTTTGTAATAGGTGGCCTCCATGGCCAGTTGGCCATTCGGGTGGAAGGCAACCCGTTTATCCATCTGCTTGGTCTCCTTGGCATCGGTCACCAGGGTGCCATGATCGTATTTCTCCACATAGAGGAAGTCGCCGGCATTGTCGTAATATTTGAAGAAGCCATGCTTGTTGTCGTTGAGATAGGAGCCTTCCATACGGAGATTACCGTTATCCCAGAAGAGTTTCCAGGAGCCCTGTTTCAGTCCGAGCTTGTCGGTGCGGTTGATCCGCTCACGTCGGCTCTGCACCCCGCGGTAATAGGTGGTGACAGCCACCACCAGTCCTTCCTCGTTGTACTCTTTGGCCAAGCCGTGCGGCTTTCCATTCTCGTAGGGGACACTCTTTTTCAGGCGCTTTTGAAGATCATAGGTGAGGACTGCGCCCACGATGGTATCGGCTCTCCATTGGGAAACCGTGTACTCGTCGTCACGGTAGACCACCTGCTCGCCATCCTTCTGGTTCTCCCGATAATGGGTGGTCATCACCAGCTTGCCGTCATCATTATAGAAGGACCAGAGGCTGTCCAGGAGGAAGTTGCGACGGTTGCCCTCTGAGATGAGCACTCCGGCAGTGTTATAGGAACGCCACCAGCCTTCGGGCTTGCCGTTTACCAAAGTTCCTTCACTGGACTTCTCACCGGTAGGGTAATAGAAGATGACATGACCATCTGAAGGCAATGTGTCTTGAGCCTTGAGGGTGGACAACCCGCAAAGCAGCCACACGGCCAGCCATAATCTTCTGACAATATGATGAGCAGTCGTTTCCAATATCCAGAACTTCTATACGAGGCGGCAAAGATACTATTTTTATTTGAGTTTGCCGAGCAGGCATAGAAAAAGCGCCATAACATGCTGAGTGTCATGGCGCTTTTTGTGAGTCTCAAGGATGACCTATTTTGTACCGTTGAACTCGATAATCTTAATGTATGAATTCAACAAGTCATTGAGTAGTGCAACCTTATATTGGATGACAAGGTTAAGGTTATTTCCATCCACAGTGGCAATCACCTCGATGTTCTGGATTTGCTCGGTAGCCGTGTTAATGTAGTTGCTAGCTCCCGCAATGGAAGACAAGATCGTGGTCATATATTCCACGTTATTGCTATTGGCTTTATAGACGCCGGGGGTATAATAATCCAACGGCAGGCAGGCATAGAGCAAAAGTCCGTTGGTGGACAGCGGGTTTTGGGACAATCTGACAGAGCCATCCTTAGTGGTATTGCTGGAGATAAACTTGAAAGTGCCCATGTACTTGCCAGCATATTGGGCGGCCTCATTGTTCGTACAAGCAGCAAAGCCTAAGATCAGGAGAACGATAAGGGGGAATAATGTCTTTTTCATTGTTTTGGATTTTTAAGTTAACTACGATTTCAATCGGCAAAAATACAATATTTTCCAATGGATTTGCTACATCAAAAAAAAAGTATCATCCTATTTGTGAAAAATATATTTTTGCCTTCCTATTTCAAACTTTTAACGATCTTTTAAGCGCAGATGGCCATATAATGAGACAGCGAGCTTCCAGATTCACGGCATGGCTTCTCCTGGTTGCCTTCAGCGTGATGATAACAGGTAGAGCCTACCACCATCATGCAAGGGTGATCCATGAGGATTTTGTCTGTCCTTTGGAAGGAGTTCTCCTATCCGAACACATGAATCATCACTCCGTGATTTCCGAGTATGAAGGATTCAATGATGAGGGCTGCCTGATTTGTCATTTTCAGATTGTCAAAGCGCACATTGTGGTCGCCTCGCCGACGGGCATATTCCAGCCTGCCAAGACATTGGCTTACAGCTGGTGCTTGGGAAAGTCTCTCCAACCTTATGTATTCCGGCCATTTGGACGTGCCCCGCCTATTATCTGTTAGACATAGAAGATTCACATACGGGAGCTCGCGTTGCGAGTTTTCTTCGATTTTATTGTTTAACAGAAATTTACAACAAATGAGATATATTAACATGAAATATGTCCTTACCCTTGTGGTATGGATAGCATCCTTGGCTATGACAGCTCAGGAATTGGATTTGAAAGATACAGTACAGATGGACGAGATTGTGGTCTCGTCAAACCGGGAGCAGACGTTACGGCATGAGGCGCCCACACTGGTGGAGGTTATGTCGGCCAAGAAGATGGAGCAAGTCAATGCTGTCTGTTTGGCTCAAGGTCTGGCCTTTTCGACAGGTGTGCGGGTGGAGAACGACTGCCAGAACTGTGGTTTTACCCAGGCTCGAATAAATGGTTTGGGCGGCCATTACACACAGATTCTGATAGACTCACGGCCCGTCATTACCTCTTTAATGGGGATATATGGGTTAGAACAGCTCCCTACAGAGATGATTGACCGGGTAGAGATTGTCAGGGGTGGGGGCAGTGCGCTCTTCGGGGCTTCCGCCATCGGAGGAACCATCAACATCATCACAAAAGAGAGCATGCGCAATACGGCATCTATCAGCCACATGCTGACAAGCATTGGGGGCTCTTCGGCTCTTGACAATACCACAGGGCTTTCCGCCTCATTGGTGACTCCCGACAACAAAGCAGGGATACATTTGTTTGGACAGGGCCGTTACAGGAATCCTTACGATCACAATGGTGATGGATTCAGTGACATTCCCAAGTTGCAGAATATGTCCATGGGGTTCCGCGCCTATTGGCGCCCCTCCCTCTATTCGAAATTGACAATACAGTATCATACCCTCCGCGACGAGCATCGCGGAGGCAACCGGCTGGACCTTCAGCCACACGAATCGGTTATTTCCGAAGGGGCGGCACATCGGATCCATGGCGGACAAATAGATTATCATTTACACCTTGGAAAGCATTGTGTGGAATTTTATGCCGGCATGCAAAACACACGGCGGGAAAGTTACTATGGCGGCATAGGGGAGGGCAGCGCCGAAGAGATAGCTGATGCTTTGAAGGCATACGGTTACACTCATGGTCTCTCGACACTTGCAGGGGGACGCTACACGTATACATTCGCCAAGCTTGGTCTCTTGCCCGCCACCCTCACCGCTGGCTTGGAATATAACCTTGACATCCTGCATGACTCCATCCCTGGCTATGACAGCCATACCGACCAAACAGTTCATACCTATAGCGCCTACCTGCAAAATGAGTGGCAAAACAAACAATGGTCTATCTTGATCGGAACGCGAATAGACAAGCACACACTCGTGCACAAGCCTGTGTTCAGCCCGCGGGCGAGCATACGCTACTCTCCCATCCGCCCCTTGTCTCTGCGAATTGGCTATGGCACAGGTTTTAGGCCCCCGCAAACCTATGATGAAGACCTTCATGTTTCCCTGGCTGGCGGAGAACGTATACAAAGCAGATTGGCCAAAGACCTTCGCAAAGAGTCTTCTCACAGTGCATCCCTGTCGTTGGATTATGACCTTCGTCTGGGCCCGGTACGTCTCGATTTGGAAGCCGAGGGGTTTTTCACGTACCTTAAGGACATCTTTGCCAACCGTTACATCACCGACGACAGCGGACAAGAGTGGCTGGAACGTTACAATGCTGACAAAGGGAGTGTATATGGGGTCCATTTGGAGCTAAGCACTGTTTGGAAACAATGGGTAAATGCCACTTTTGGACTTACTTGGCAACAGAGCAAATACAACGAGCCGACAGTTTGGAGCGAAGAGGCTGCCCCCGAGAGGAGAATGTTAAGAACACCAAACCTATATGGACATCTGATGATAGAAAGCAATCCTTGGCGCCATCTGTCTCTCTTTTTGAATGGAACACTGACTGGTCCGATGTTGATTCCGCATGAGGTTCCTTCTCCCACGCTCAAACTCAGCGAGACCTTTTGGGATATGAGTTTCAAAATGGCTTATGATTTCCACCTTCGCAACCACAAAATCCAATATTCTGAGCAAAAGTCAGACACTTTCATACTTCAGGTGAATGCCGGCATACAGAACATCTTCAACTCCTATCAGAAAGACCTTGACATAGGTGCTGATCGCGACTCAGGATATATCTATGGACCATTGCTTCCCAGATCATTCTTCTTTGGCATCAGGCTGACTCTGTAGAGGGGAACAGCAAGTGTCCTTGCACATGCTGATACCCCATCTCCCGGAGCAGCCGGCAGTATTCCTCTATCTGTTCATGGTACTGCGACTTGTCCTCCCCTGTCTTGTAATCAAACACGCGCACTTGGCCATCCAGGAAAGCCACCCTGTCGGGGCGTTTCACCTGGCCATCCGGCGTGAGGATGGAGACTTCGTTGTACACCTTGGCATCAGGGCCGAAGAAAGGCCGGAGGGTCTCATCGTCCTTAATCATCTTGAAGAATCCCAGCACAATGGATTGCAGCTCTGAGGGAATATCGGCCTTGGCCGCCTCCACCTCTTCATCAGTCTGCGGGAAGGAGGACAATCGCGCAAGATAGTCGTGCACTTTCGTTCCCATGCTTCGGGCATCCTCTTCGGAGGTGGTCTTCACGGGCACCAAGTCCTCCATGGCAAAGTCGGAGATCTTCACCTGAGGGAGCACCACCATCGATTCGGTATCCTCCTCGTCAACCGGCTTTCTCTTTCGCCAATCATAATCGCCAAAACAATAGTGGGCTTCTGACAAGCGATTCGAAGCAAAAAGGGATGGGTCTTTCCGGAAGGTCTCCGTTTCCCCTTTCACAAACTTCTGCAAAAAGGACACGTAGGTCTCGCTGTCGGGCTCCGTTTTCAATTGGCTGGAAACGATATAAAGCATCTCCTTGGGACGGGTGTGGGCCACATAGGCCAGATTCAGAGCATCTTCCCTGGCCTTCTGCTCTTGCTGCTGATAGAGTGCATAGAAGTCAGAATGGGAGAAGAGCTGCTCATTGCCTTCCAGATAGGCTACCCGTTTGTGCTCCAAGTCCGTGACATCCTCGGTCCAAAAGCTCAGATCCTTCGCTTTCTCTTTCCTCACTTGATAGATAACCACTGGACGCTCCAGCCCTTTAGCCCCATGTATCGTCATCAGGCTCACTGCATCATTTTTCATGAAGGCCTTCACACTGGGGATCTTCTCTTTTTCGGACAGGAAATCCCATCGGGCAAGGAAGGTCTGCACATTGCCCTTTCGATTGGTCACATCATCCAAGACAAAATCCAGAAAATCATTCAGGAAAGGGCTCTGCTTTTGATCCAACCCGTAAAGCCGGATAATATCCAACACGGTCACATAAAGCGGTTCCTGCTGCCATTTCTCCAAAGGAAGCCGTTGCCCGCACTGCTGCTCCATGGTCTCCTGAAAACGCTCCATACTACTGGCACTGGACGGTATCTGGGCAATAAAATCCGCCATACCATTCCGGCAACGGGAGAGGGTGTACAGCACCATCGTTTTGGCAATCTTATCCTCCGGGTCCAGCAACAGCCGCAGGGTGTTCACAACAGCCATCACCTCGGGCGCTTCTTCCAGACTCAACGATTGTTTAGTCTCGGCCTGCAGTCCCGCCTTGATGAGCAACTGTGCCATGGTGTCCAAAGCCGTGTGCATTCTGGCCAATATCAAAATGTCGCTACAGAGATAACCGCGCGACAAGGCATCGCGGACCGCATACAGTGTTTCGCGATCGCAGTCGGGGATCGACTCTGCCTGCTCCCCCAAGAAACGGTCCAGGGATGCATATTTCTCCGGCAGCTCTGCCACCACCGGCCATGCCTTCGACTCTTTCGCTCCGTAAAAGGAGACCTGCACCAGCCCAGGTTCGTCGCTTTTGGCATCCTGCTCCACATTATCGTACATTTCCGAGCACGAAAGGGCCTTTGAATAGTCTCGAAAGAAACCATTGTTAAAGTTCACAATCATCTTAAGCGTACGATAATTGGTTTTCAAGGGCTCAAGACCGAAAGCGGATTTGTCGAGTGTGGCAAAACCGAACCCGTGTGCATTCTGCGTCTCATAGGCCGAGAGGTCACGCAAAATCTGGGCATCGCCGTTTCTCCACCGGTAGATAGCCTGTTTCACATCACCGAACAGAAAGACATCACCCTGCTGCGTGATGGCATTGTTCTCCACCAAGGGTTGCAGGTTATGCCATTGCATGCGCGATGTGTCCTGAAATTCATCGAAAAAGAAATGGTTGAAGCCTTGCTTCTCATAGATGACAGGAGAAAGACCCTTGGGCGTTTGTGACAACTCCTGATGCAACAGGATATTCGACTCCGCCAGGAAGAATAGTCCCCGCAGCTCCTTCAATTCTTGCATCTTCTGCTGAACATCAAAGAGAATCAACAACTTGTCGGAATGCTTGAGTAGCAGACAAGCATTATAGTATGGGACCAGATACTGGTCTATCCACTGGTCCAGTTCGGCCATTTTCCGTTCAATAACTGCTTCGGAATCCTCGTCCAGGGAGGCATTTTTCTTCAGGTATCCTTTACTGCGGAACAGGTCCAGATTCCGTTGATTAGAAAGCTGATCCTCCTTCTTTCCGGAAAGGAAAAGGTTGATATCTTTTATAAATTTGACAATGCGGTTATACGGGTTTACGGCCACCCCGTCCTTCGGCACTCCTTTTTCTTGCTCCAAGGCATCCCGCACCTCGGAGAACAGCGGCAGCAACGTCGTTTTCAATTCTTTAGGAATAGTATCATGGACATACTGATGCCATTCCTTAATCTGTGCCTCAAATTTGTTTTTATCTATGTAGCGCAGCCTTTCAATATAGTCGTAACCCGCCTCTGCCTTGTTGTAGAGGATATCTAACGTGGAGAGCAGAACTTTGCCCATATCCGATTTCCCGGATTCAGACATCTCGCTATTTAAGATCCATAGGATGCTCCGCGTGAAATCCTGGTCTTTTTTCAGTTCATCAATGATCTGATCGATAATCTGGGCGTAGAACTCATCGAGATCCACCTCCACGGCATAGTTCAGATCCAGGCCGAGGCGTAGTGCCGAAGAGCGGATGATGCGCTGGTTGAAGCTGTCGATGGTGGTGACTGCAAAGCGGTCATAGTCATATAAGATACTCTGGAGTTGGAGGACCGAGGCCATCCGGATGGTCTGTCTCTGTTGCCGCTCATCCATATCGGGCATGTCGGCGAATATCTTTTCGGATATCTTCTCAAAATAGCGTTGGCATTTGGGCAAGGGTTCTTCGGCGGGGGTGAAGGCAAATTCCCTCAACACATCCATGATGCGTTTTTTCATCTCCGCGGCAGCGTTGTTGGTAAAGGTGATGGCCAAGATCTGGCGGAAGGCCTCTCGGGAAGGATAGGCCGAAGAGGAGGGAGCCGAGGACAGATCCAGACGACAGAGATTCTTCAAGCAGATGGTCAGATATTCGACCACCAGGCTGAAGGTCTTTCCGGAACCCGCTGAAGCAGAATAGGTTTTTAACATATGCTACACTTTTTTTGAGAAAGCAAAAATAACCATTTCCGCCTAAAATCGGCATCCTTTTTTTTGTACTTTTGCCGTTTCTTACAATATGAAATATTGAACTATGCTGAAGATAGAAAATCTACATGTCTCCATCAAAGGGAGAGAAATCCTGAAAGGTGTTGATTTACAAATCAATGCGGGTGAAGTTCATGCTATTATGGGCCCCAATGGTACGGGCAAAAGCACCTTGGCGTCGGTCATTGCCGGCAAG
This sequence comes from Bacteroidales bacterium, assembly GCA_017544105.1. GTDB lineage: Bacteria > Bacteroidota > Bacteroidia > Bacteroidales > WCHB1-69 > F23-D06. The sequence continues at coordinate 17,983 of JAFYEU010000027.1, read as the reverse complement.
GAAGGGTATGAAGTTACGGAGGGCCGGATCTATTACAAAGGACGTGATCTGCTGAGCCTTTCCATCGAGGACCGGGCCCGGGAAGGCATCTTCATTGGCTTCCAGTATCCGGTGGAGATCCCTGGCGTGAGCATTGCCAACTTCATGCGGACGGCCTTGAACGAGATTCGCGAGTACCGCGGTCTGGACCCGCTCAACGGTGCCCAGTTCCTGCGGCTGATGAATGAGAAACAGAAGGTGGTGGAGTTGACGGACAAGCTGAGCAACCGCTCTGTCAACGAGGGCTTTTCCGGTGGTGAGAAAAAGCGCAACGAGATCTTCCAGATGGCTATGCTCGAGCCCACCTTGTCCATCCTGGACGAGACGGATTCCGGACTGGACATCGACGCTCTCCGCATCGTGGCCAATGGTGTCAACCACCTGAAGACCAAGGACAATGCCACCATCGTCATCACCCACTACCAGCGTCTGCTCGACTATATCGTACCTGATGTGGTGCATGTTCTCTTTGACGGCAAGATTGTCAAGACCGGCACCAAAGAGCTGGCCTTGGAGTTGGAGAAACGCGGTTACGACTGGATCAAAGAAGAGTATGAATCTGCAAAATAGAGGCTGATGAAATCCGAACCGTCATATTTACCGAAACTATCACAGTATCAGTTGCAGGCAACCCCGAATGCGTATCGTCCCTTGGAGGAGATCTTCCAATGCCATGTCTGGAATCTGGACACCATCACGCTGCCTATGCTCAACGGGTGGTATATGCATGACAACCAGCCACTTACCAACCTAGACAACGGCGTTATCTACGGCAGCCTGCGCGCCGCCGCCAAGCAGCACCCCGACATCGTCCAACAATGCCATAATGCCTTCAGCAAGACTGAAAAAGACGAACTGACCACCCTCAACGAATCACAATATACCGACGGGATTTTCCTTTATGTCCCCGACGGGGTGAAGGTCGCCAGTCCCTTCCAGATCATCTCCATCGTCAACACCCAAGACAACCTGCTGGTACAGAACCGACATGTCATCTTCTTGGGCAAAGGTGCGGAGATGTCGCTGATACAGTGCGACGACTCTGTCAGATACGGTAACACCTTCCTCAACATCGTGACGGAAGTATTCATGTCGGAGCAGTCGCAGATGCACTACTACAAGACAGAGAACAAAGAGCCTGAATCGCAGTTGTTCAACCATCTGTTTGTGCATCAGCAGGGGCATACCCACTTCCATTCCAACACCGTGACCTTCAATGCGGGCTACATCCGCAACAACATCGTGGTCAACCTGAGCGAGCCCTTTGCCGACGCGCAGTTGTACGGTCTCTATCTGGTAGACAAAAGCCAGCGATGCGACAACTTCCTCAAGGTGCACCACATCGCGACCGACTGCACCAGCAAGCAGCTCTACAAGGGCATCATGGACGACGAGGCCGTGGCCGGATTTCACGGGCACGTGGTGGTTCATCCCGATGCGCAGCGCACGGCAGCCTTCCAGACCAACCGCAACATCCTGTTAACCGACAAGGCCAAGGTCAACACGACACCCTTCTTGGAGATCTATGCCGATGATGTGCAATGCAGTCATGGCGCCACGGTGGGACAGTTGGACGACGAGGCGCTCTTCTACCTGCGCTCCCGCGGCATCAGTGAGCGTAACGCACGCAAGCTGCTGATGTTCGCCTTCGCCAACGACATTGTCAACTATGTGGAGATCAGCGCCCTGCAGGAACGGCTGGGCGACATGGTTCAACGCCGCCTCAACGGTGAACTGACCATCTGTGACCAGTGCATGCTCTCCGATGCCGACCATCGCGATTTCGTATTTCCTATCGACCCCTCCAAAATCTGACCATGAAGATCAAGTTGATATGGATTGGCAAGACGGATGGCGACCTCTTCGACAAGGCCATTCAGGACTATGTACAGAAAATCCGGTTCTATGTCCCTTATGAGCCGATTGCCATCCCCTATCTGAAAAACACCAAATCCTTATCGCAAGACGAGCAACGCAAACGAGAGGGAGAACTGATACTGAAGAAGATAGAGCCTTCCGACTATGTGGTGCTGTTAGATGAGCGGGGAAAGGAATACACCTCTCAAGGCTTTGCCAACTATATACAATCGCACTTGCTCAGCGGAGTCAAGACGTTGGTATTTATCATCGGCGGGGCTTACGGGTTCTCGGGCGACGTATATGCGCGGGGCAACGCCAAGATTGCCCTGTCGCAGCTCACCTTCCCCCACATCATGACACGGGCCATTTTCAACGAACAGCTATACCGGGCTTTCACCATCCTGAAAGGAGAACCCTATCATCACTGAAACTGGGTACTTATGGACTACGAAAAGACACGTCACGACCTGCACCGGCTGGCAGAGCCTTCCAACTGCGAAGAGCGCACCAGCGCCTACATTTTACGGATGTTGGAGACCTTGGGGCCCACCCACATCCACACCATACCCAACACTTATCATCTGGTGGCCGAATACGATTTCGGAGAGGGTCCGGTGACGTTGGTGCGTGGTGACTTTGACGCGGTGCGGGTGGAGGAGACGCTGCCGCTGCCCTACAAGGCTGACACGCCAGGCGTCTCCCACAAATGCGGCCACGACGGGCACACCACCATCCTGCTCGGTCTTGCCGAGCGGCTGATGCGACAGCCACTGCCGCGGGGCAAGGTACTACTGTTCTTCCAAGGTGCGGAGGAGACCGGCGAAGGCGCGGCCCAGCTGCTAGCCTCCGGCTTCCTGCATCAGCACACGCCCGACAGAGTATTGGCCCTGCACAACATCCCCGGCATTCCCTTGGGAAGCGTCATCTGCCGTCCCGACAGTTTCACCTGCTCCGTCATCAGCTGTGATATAGCACTTCATGGACACACCGCCCATGCTGCAGAGCCTCTGAAGGCCTTGTCACCCTACCCCGCCGCCAAAGAGCTGACCGACCATATCCTGTCCCTTTGCCAGCACGACATGCTGCGAGACGACTACCGCATTGCCACCCTGATTGAGTTCCATGTCGGAGAGCCGGCCTACGGGGTGGCGGCAGGACATGCCATCCTGCGCTTCACCATCCGCGCCAAGGACGATGCCTTGTTACAGGAAACCAAAAGCGAGATTGAGGAGTTGGCCGCCACGCTGGCACAGCGCGACAGCCTGCAGCACAACATAAGCTGGAAAGAATACTTCGCCGCCTCAAAGAACCATCCCGAGGTGGTCCGCCAGCTCCAAGAAGCCTGCACTGCCTTGAGAATCCCCTACCTTCATAAGGAGACTCCCTTCTCCTGGGGCGAGGACTTCGGCCTGCTAACGCAGCAATACCCGGGGATTCTGTTCGGGCTGGGCTCCGGAGAGCAACAGCCCTCCCTCCACCATCCCGACTTCGACTTCCCGGACGCCCTCATCCCCACAGGAGTCAACCTCTTCTACCAACTGCTCACCCAGGCGATGGAAGGATGAGATCCACTCTCCATTTTTCGTAAAAAAGCGTATTTTTGCACCTCAAAAAAATGATAAGAATATGAACAGCATTTTAAATCATATACTGGCTACGGTCACTTGGACGGTGAATCCTGTCGCTTTCCATATCGGATCTGTGGAGGTCCGCTGGTATGGCATCTTGCTGGCTGCCGGATTCCTGCTGGCCTACTACACCCTTCAACGCATCTTCAAGACGGAGCACCTCTCCCAGAAGTTGCTCGACAAGATCTCCTTCTGGACCATTCTTTGGACCATCGTGGGCTTACGGTTGGGTCACTTCCTCTTTTATGAGCCGAAGATGTTCATCACCAACCCGTTGGAGATCATCCTGCCCATCCATGACGGTCATTTTGTGGGCTACCAAGGGTTAGCCAGTCATGGCGGTGTTATCGCCATCATCCTGTTTGTCATCTATTACACCTGGCGTCATAAGATCAACTTTTTATGGTTGTTGGACCGTCTGGCCATCGCAGTACCCATTGCGGCCGGGCTGGTACGCTGTGGCAACCTGATGAACCATGAGATTGTGGGCAAGATCACCGATGTGCCTTGGGCTTTTGACTTCACCCTCGGGGGCTTTGGCATTGCGGGCACCTTCCGCCATCCCGCCCAGATCTATGAAGCCATCGTCTATCTGACCCTCTTCGCCTGTCTGACTATCTATTATTTCAAGTTCGCCAAGGGCAAGGTGGCTGCTGGCCGAACATCCGGCATCACCTTGACGGTCATCTTCATCGCGCGCTTCATCATCGAGTTTTTCAAAGAGGTTCAAGTGGAAGCCGAGGTGGGACACCTGCTCAACAACGGGCAATGGCTCAGCATCCCCGCCATCCTCCTGGGCTTGGGTCTGCTCATCTACTCCTTTGTCAGGACCAACTACCCCACCTGCCCTTATCCGGAGGAGCCGGCCGAAGAGAAAGCCGACAAATAGTCCCGACACTCCATCATGTTACGCTTTTTCCTGATTGCATTCCTCATTGGCTGGTTTTGCGCAGACCTTTACCTTTGGTTCTCCTTCGTGCGCCACTCCGCACTCATCTGGAAGATTCTCTATTGGCTTCCGACAGTGCTTTTTGTGGTGATGATGGTGATAAGCCTTGCCGGCAACCGGTTTTCCATGAACATCTGGCTGCCTCTGCTGATTTTCTTCCTGCTGCAGATCATCGTCGCTGCCTTATCGCTGGTGGGCAGACTGATAGGGCTGGTTTGGCACCCGGCATTCCCTATCTTCAATTGGATAGGGGTGGGGCTCTTCGTGACGGCTTTGGCGATAGTAGGTTATGGTATGATCTTCGGCTTTACCGATTTGCGGGTCCGGCATGTGGACCTCACAGTTCCCGGCCTTCCCGAATCATTTGAGGGATATCAGATTGCCCATCTGTCAGACTTGCATGTGGGCACCCATGGCAAAAGAAGCAAGTTCATCCACAAGGTGGTGGAGCAGGTGAATGATGCCCATCCCGATGTGGTCGTTTTCACAGGGGATCTGGTCAACCTCCATCCTGACGAGTTGGATCGTTACCAGGAGCCCCTTTCCTCCCTTTCTGCGCCTGACGGGGTCTTTTCGATTTTAGGAAACCACGACTATTGTATGTACGGCTACCATGATGAACGGGATTGGCGACGAGCAACCGAAGAGGTGGCGGCAAGAGAGCGCTCATTGGGATGGACCTTACTACGCAACGAGCATCGTTATATTCATCGAGGGGATGACTCCATAGCCGTGGCAGGCGTGGAGTACTGCGGAGGCATGAATGTAAACTCTTTCGTGGACCTTCCCGCGGCCATCCAAGATATTCCCGACAGCACCTTCATCCTTCTGTTGGATCATAATCCTGCCCATTGGAAGATGGAGGTGGTGCCCAACACTCATATTCCGCTAACCTTGGCCGGGCACACCCATGCGGCCCAGATCAAGATTTTCGGCTGGTCACCGGCACAATGGCTATTTAAAGAGTGGAGTGGACTTTACCAGGAGGGAGAGCAACAACTATACGTCAGCGAAGGGGCCGGCGGCACCATTGCTTTCCGTTTCGGCACCAAACCGGAAATCGTCATGATCACTTTACATCCGGCTAAACGCTAACTCAAAGTCAGCACATCGCCAACGGGCTTGTCGTGTGGCTCCACGGGAATCTTTCCCACCTGTTGGAAGTCAAAACAGAGTCCGATGGTCGGCGTCTCTGGATGGTGGGCCAGGAAGCGGTCGTAGTAGCCTTTGCCACGCCCCAGCCGATGGCCTTGATCATCGAAGGCCATGCCCGGCACCACAATCAGGTCAAACGTGCCCTCATAGGGTTCACCCGTGGGCTCCAGGATGTTGTACTCCCCCACCCTCATGACGTCCTCGGGACGCATCATCACCGGCACGATATCGTCACCCACCACCGTAGGCAGGATGATGGTCTTCCGCGTGCACCAGTCGCGTAAAAAGCCGAGCGTCTGCACCTCATCGGGCAGCGAGGCATAGAGCATCACGCGCTGGGCAGTGACAAAGAGCGGATGCACCGCCAGTTTCTGCATGATGGCGACCGACTGCTGCGCCAGCTCCTCCGGCGTGCGCAGCTTCTTCTGCTGTCGGATATATTGTCGTAATTCTTTCTTGTCCATTGACTGTTGGCTTTTGGCCGTTAGCTATTAGCCATTGGCTTTTACGAAACTTCTAACTGTTAACTGACAACTACTAACTATCAACTCTCTTAAAATCCCGTCCAGAACATCTCCCAGATCTTGTGTTCCATCTCCTGCCAGGTCTGGCGGGTGGCGCCGGCGAAATCGGAGGTGTATTGGTTCAGCATCTTGACAGCCTCTTTCTTCTTTCCATCCTTGAGCAGGGCGGTTGCCTGTTTTTCCAGGTCGGGCAACTCCTTCATGGCCTTCTCTTCATAGCGGAGGATATTGCCATAGACCATATCCTTGGTGGAACCCCAGCGCACCTGGGCCAGCTTGTTGGCTTTGCGGTAGTGCCAGAGGACAGCATTCTCATTGTAGCCGAAGTGTCCGCAGATGTTAAAGCCGGCGGGCAGGGAGGTCTCCCCAGCATAGATGGGGATGCGCGGGCTCTGGCCGGGATTCTCCAGGGAGAACCAGCAGAGGCCACCCACCTCATCAGGCAGCCAGCTACGACACTGGATGATGAAGGAGTAGGAACACCATGACATGGCCACACCACGGTAGAAGGTCACCGCGCCCGGCTTTAGCATGTTGTACATGGCACGCTCGTTGCCATCCATCCAGGGGTTGGCGTTGGGGCACACGACCGTATCAGTCACAATCTCGCCATCCACCCGACGTTTGCGCGGGTATAGCAGGTTCTGAGTCTGGTCGAGTTCCGGACAGCCCTCATAGTTGGCACGGAAGAGTTCCATCACACGTTGCGGAGACACTTTCTGGTCGGGCTTGATGGAGAAGGGCAGCTCGTCGGCATCAAGGGCGAAGTGCTGCGACGGCGCCAGCTGGGTGAAGATGTACCACTCGCGCTCTTTGAAGTTCTTGTTGCCGCTATAACTGGAGGGGAAGGCCTTCCACCAGATAAAGTCGCACTTGCCATCCCAGAGGCCATATTTCTTGGCTACCTTCTCGATGTTGTCGGAACACATGAAGTAGTCTTTGTTCTTGCGGTCGAGCTTGCCGATGCGGGCCACGTTGCAGCTGACAGCCACCTCATCGTCGGGCACGCGTTGCGCCACCCAGATACCACCGATCTTGTCAGGGCCTTCGCCCAGAATCTCCATCTGCCACACCTCTTTCTTGTCGGCTATGGTGATGCACTCGCCCCCGTCGCCGTAGCCATATTGCGCAATCAGGTCGCCAATCAGCCGGATGGCGTCGCGGGCGTTGTCACACCGTTGCAAGGCTACGCGCTGCAGCTCCTCGATGAGGAACATGCCCTTCTCGTTCATCAGGGTATCAGGACCTGAGAAGGTGCTCTCGCCCATGGCTAGCTGTTTCTCGTTCATGCAAGGATAGGCCGTGTTCATGTAGGCATAGGTGTGCGCCGCCTCAGGAATCTCGCCCGCCAGGGTGACATTCTCCATGCTGTTGGGCGTGCTGGTGTGCATGGTGCCCTTATAGACCTTGTGCATAGTGCCCGGCGCATGGTCGGCAGCTGGCTCCATCTTCACCCAAGTGCGGTATTTGCTGTCACAGGTATGAGACGTGATGACGGAACCGTCCGTGGAGGCCTTGCATCCCACCATGATGGAGGTGCAGTTGGCACCCACGAGCTCAGTCTCTTGAGCATAGGAGCAACCAAATAACAAAGCACAAATCAGTGTGCATAACAAAGCTTTTATCTTCATATTATCAAGTTTTATAATTATCAAAAAACAGCGATAGCGTCATGGGGCTATCATGGTGCAAAGATACACTATTTTGCAAACGCGAAGAGGGTTCATTAGATACTATGCTTTTGCCTTTCTCAGCATCTTGTCCAAAATCCTGTTCACCTCTTCAGAGATGTGCCAGTGATAGACCACCCAGGTGGCAATGGCCAGCCACAGCAGCGAGCGCACGACGGCCTCCCCGATCTGGACCCACAGGCTTTGTTCCGCGATGTGCAAGCGCGGTTGGATGAGCCCGTGCGTCAGAAGATAGTCGGCAACAAACAGCGCCACCCCTATCACCAGGACCTTCAAATGCTGACGGCTCAGAAAGGAGATATCCAGCTTCCACTTGACGATAACCAGCATCAACAAATAATAGAACAGGTAAGAGACGAGGGTGGAGAGGGCAGCTCCTTCAATGCCCATTCTGGGAATCAAACACAGGTTGAGCAAGATCGCGGAGATCGTCAGGAGAAGCGTGAAGAAGAGGGATAAATAGTAGTAGCGGGAATAGGACAAGGCGTTGTTGCTGATACTCAAGGCGGAGTTGGAGAGTCGTGCCAATCCTAGAATGAAGACTACCCACTTGCCGGCAGCATACTCTTCCCCATTAGGTAGAATATCGAATAGCAAATCAATATTGATCCAGATAAAGAAAAATATCAAGGTGCTGGAGAGCAGCAGATGCAGCGTCACGGAACGGCACAGGTTAGTGGCCTTCTCCATGTCTTTGTTCTTGATAGCCTCTGCCAGGTTGGGCTGCGCGATAGCGTTCAAAGAGCGGTTGGGAATCTCGATAACTGTCGCGATGTAGTTGGCAATGGCAAAGACACCGGTGAAAGATAGACCCAGTTTGGCACTCACGAAGAAGGTGTTCAGCAAGGGGGTGATACCGCCCGCGATGGCTGCCAGAATCAAGAAAGAAGTGTAGAAAAGAAAATCCTTCACTAGGGGCTTGGTCAGGAACTTCAGGTCAGGCTTCAGGGATATCTTGCCCAGGGTGAACAGATAGACGAGATCCACCAACACGGCTAGCAGATAGGTGAGACAGAAACCCACCACCAGTCCGTCGAGCGTGATATGATGGGTACCATACAGGATATAGATGACCAGCAGCGCCACCCGCACGCCCACCTCGCGCACGAACTTCGGCACCACAATGCGCATCAGCACGTTGCAGTTGGTCTCGAACACCGACTGATACAACATGAAGAGCGACAGCGGGATGACGAACTTGAAGTACTGCACAAAGAGCGGCGACTTGTCGGCATAGACATTCAAGATGGGCTGTTTGAAGATGGTCAGCACCACCATAAAGAGCAGAAAGCCAACCAATGGCACCACCAGTGTCCAGAAAAAGAATCCGTGGTTTTTAGACTCCTCATCCTTAAAGTAAGGGAAGAAACGGATGATGGAGGAGGTAGTACCCAATTGGGCGAAACTGGAGAAGAGCACTGCCGCGTCAATCATGATGCGCGTCAAGCCCACCACCTCGGAAGTCAGGTAGTGGGTAATGACAAAGAAGGTGGTCAAGAAGCCGACACCGATACCGATGGCGTTGACCAAGGTTCCTTTGATGCTCTGTTTGATGATGACGCCCATCTTTCAAGATTTTCAAGGTTGCAAAAATAATAAAAAAAGGCCATTCCGAAGAACAGCCTTAGATTTTCCATACACGACAGCATGTTAATCAACGATGATATCTGTGTACTTCACCTTCACCACCTTACCCATGTTCTTCAAGGCTTTGGTATCAAAGCGCCTTGAGTCGCCGGCGATGGTGATGACAATCGGGCGGTCGGCCATGTTGGCCTGATGGAACTTCTGCACATCGTCTATATTGATCAATTGGAGTTGTTTCAGACGCTCAGGACGCGGATCTTTCCCATAGCCCATCTCCTCCCAGACGCGTACTTGGTTGGGCATCTGGCGGAACGAGATATAAGAGGACTCCATCTGGCGAATGGCAGACTCTTTGGCCATCTCGAACTTCTCCGGCCGTTTGGGGAAAGTCGACAAGAGTTCGCTCATCGCCACCACGCCCTCATTGGTCTTGTCGGCCTGAGTGCCCAGATAGCCCATCATGTAGCCTGGCTGACGCGTAATCTCATCAAAACTGTAGGTACCATAGGCGGAATAGCCCAAAGAACGCAACTCACGAATCTCCTGGAAGATGACACCGGCCATGCTGCCGCCCATATATTCATTGTATAATGTCTTGGTCACCAAAGACTGGCGATTCAGTGGCTCCCCATTGATGAGGAAATAGATGTTGCTCTGCATAAACTGCTTATTGTCGGCCAGCAACACCTTGGACTCGCTATGGCGAACCTGCTCCCGAACGGGTCTCTTCTTCTCCGCAGGATTTTGCTGGAAAGCAAAGACCTCTCTGATCCACTCCGCCACCTCCTCCATGGGAACCCGACCCACATAGGTGACATCCATGGCGCTACGCAAGACATTTGAGAATACATCCAGCAATTGCTTTCCCGATTGCTTCTCGATGCTCTTCAAGGAAGGACGGGTCAGATAGGGGGAGTTCTTTCCATACAAGGCATAGTAATAAAGCGCAGAGCCCCAGACTTCCGCATCGGAATGGTTCATCTCCGCCTCGGAACGGCGTTGCTCCACGATCAGATCCAGATACTTCTCCTCATTACCTGGGTCCATAAGCTTCTGGCTGCACAATTGCAACACTTGCGGCAGGGACTCGTCAAAACCGGAGATGGTGACATACGTCTCCCTGTCAGAAGTGCTGATGGTCATGCTGGCCCCTAACTTCTGCAAATCCAACTGGAACTGAGCTCCTGAGTAATTCTTCCCAGAACCTTGATAGGATACATAGTCCACCGCCACCGGCAACATCTGATCCTGCAAACTGCCATATTGGAAGATCAGTTGCAGGGTAAAGATATCATTGTAAGGATTTTCCTTGTAATATAAGGTCGTGTTGTTCTCGATTTGCTGTTTGAAGACATCCTTTTCTAACTCAACGACCTGACTTTCAATCTCCCGGACCGGCATATCCGCAAGTTCCTTGGCATATATGGACGACATCTCGGCATTCTTGGTCACGATAGGTTTCCACGAAGGCTTCTCCAGCCGTTTGATATCCTTTTGCCCGACATCGGAGCGGAAACAAAGATATTCTTTGCCAAAGAATCTGTTTGATAAATCTACAATCTGTTCCTTTGTCAGGGACCGGATAATCTTCTCGCGCTCATAATAGACCTTGGGGTCAAAGTTGTTGGTGGAGATATCCACCATCGTGTAAAACTTGCTGGTCAGCGATTCCATGCTCTCATAGTAGTCACGGAGGTATTCCATCTTGACGGCTTCGAACAGTTCATCGCTAAAGTCTCCTTTGCGCAACTGATCAAGTGCGGCAAGAACCAGTTTCTCGGCATCTTCGTGCGACTGACCGGTGAGTTTGGGAACATAGAAGAGCGCGAAGAGGCCGTGCTCCAGCATGGCATAGTTGAAAGCACTGGCCTCCATCAGCTTGTTTTCCTTCACCAATCCATCCAAAAGGCCTGTCCCAGCCTCATTGTTGAGCAGTCCGCTCAAAATATCCAGATAAAAGGCCTCCTTGTCACCACTGCCTACCGTCTGGAACTCAACAACCCCCATCTTGACGGGTGTCTCGGCAACCGTCACGATCTTGACCCCCTCAAAAGGCTCCACCTTGTCGTCCAGGGGCTTTTGCACTGTCGGGGCAGTGCGGAACTGAGCGTTGCGGGTTTCCTTTCGGAACTCATTGCGGAGTTTCCCCATCGTGTTGTCAAGCAATGGCTTGATTTCAGAGGCGTTGAAGTCTCCTACGAGGATCAGAGTCATGTTATAGGGATGGTAGTATGTGGCAAAGAACTTCTCCATCGCCGTTATCTGAGGATTTTTGAGGTGTTCCTGGTAACCTATGACAGGACGGCCATAGGGATGCTTGCCATAGGCAGCGGCTATAGCGTCCTCAAAGAAGACGCTGGTCGGCTGATCGGCATACATGTTGAACTCCTCATAGACCGCCTCCAATTCTGATTGGAAAAGTCGGAATACCGGACGGCGGAAACGTTCCGCATACACAGTAAGCCATTTCTCAAGTTGGTTGGATGGAAACATGTTATGGTAGCATGTCACATCATTGGAAGTGAATGCGTTCACACCTGTTCCGCCCATCTTGCTCAAGATCACATCCACCTCGTTGGGGATGGCGTATTTGGCGGCGCGGGCACTTGCATCGTTGATTTTCTTCATGATTTCCTGACGCCTTGACTCGTTCGTCTCCTGATGTAATGCATCGTAGAGGTTGTCAATTTCATCCAACAATGGTTTCTCATTATCCCAGTCAAGCGTACCGATGCGGTCAGTTCCCTTGAACATCAGATGTTCCAGATAATGGGCCATGCCGGTGTTGTCGGCAGGATCGTTCTTTCCGCCCACATGAACCAGTACAGCTCCATAGATGGATGGCTGCTGGTGGTCTTCACACAACATCACCCTCATACCATTCTTCAAGGTATAGGTGTTGATCTTCATCGGCTGTGCGAGGAGGATCGCTGTCAAGGTACAACACACCCATAGAAGCAAAAATCTTTTCATAAAAGCATGGTTGTTTGTCTATTCGTAACTGATGAATTCCAGCTGGATTCTACTCCATCTCGTTGAGAGCAGCCACCCCCGGGAGCACCTTGCCTTCGAGATACTCGAGCATGGCGCCACCTCCCGTGCTGATATAGGAGACATAGTCGCCGAGGTTGTACTTGTTGATGGCGGCAATAGAGTCACCTCCGCCGATGACGGAGTAAGCACCCGCCAAGGTGGCAGCGGCCACACTGATAGCCACCGACTTAGTTCCTTGGCTAAACTTCTCCAACTCGAAGACGCCGACAGGTCCGTTCCAGAGGATCGTGTCTGAGTTTTTCAAAATTTGGGCAATATTGCGTTGGGTCTTGGGACCGATATCGAGACCCTCCCAACCGTCGGGGATATTGTTGTCGGCAGGAATCAACACGTTGGCATCATCGCCGAACTTGTCGCCACAGATGCTGTCAACACGGCAGTAGAAATTGGTGCCGGCAGTGGCATTCACTTTGTCGAGGATCTCCTTGGCAACGGGCAACATATCGGGCTCATACAGGGAGTTACCGATCTTCAGGCCCATAGCAGCCAGGAAGGTGTAGCTCAGACCGCCGCCCACAATAAGGTTATCCACCTTCGGCAGCAGGTTGGTGAGGATGTTGATCTTGGTAGACACTTTGGATCCACCGATGATAGCGGTGAAAGGTCTGTCGGGCTCATTCAGCACCTTCTCCAAGCTCATCACCTCCTCATACATCAGGTAGCCGGCGAAGGCCTTGCCGGGGAAGCAGCGGGCCACGGTAGCCGTGGAGGCGTGCTCACGGTGGGCTGTTCCAAAGGCGTCGTTCACATAGACGTCACCCAGGCGGGCAATCTGTTTGGCGAACTCCACGTCGCCCTTCTCCTCTTCCGCATGGAAACGGAGGTTCTCCAGCAAGATGATGTCACCGGGCTTCATGGCAGCAGCCATTTTGGCAGCCTCTTCGGAGAGGACATCACCGGCAAACTGCACCGGACGGCCCAGCACCTCGGAGACGGTGGAGACGATGTGACGCAGGGAGTACTTATCGTTGGCCTCGCCCTTGGGACGACCCAGGTGGGACATCAGGATGATGGATCCGCCATCCTCGATGATCTTGCCGATGGTCTTGCGCGTACGCACAATGCGCGTAATGTCGGTGACCTCAAAGTTCTCATTCAAGGGCACGTTATAGTCGACACGAAGTAAAACTCTTTGGTTTGAAAAATTGAAAGCGTCAATGGATTTCATACTGATAATATTTTAAAGATTACTATTTGCCATTATACCGACACCTCCGCTTTGATGTGCGGGTGGGGATCGTAGTTCTCCAACTGGAAGTCTTCGTATTGGAAGGAGAAGATGTCCTTCACCTCCGGGTTGAGTCTCATCGTGGGCAGGGGGCGCGGGTCGCGCGTGAGCTGTAGCTGAGCCTGCTCCAGATGGTTGGTGTAGAGATGCGCATCGCCCAACGTGTGGATGAACTCCTTAGGCTTCAGGCCGCACACCTGCGCCACCATCATCAGCAACAACGAATAGGAGGCGATGTTGAAGGGCACGCCGAGGAAGACATCCGCACTGCGCTGGTACAGCTGGCAGGAGATCTCCCCATTGCAGACATAGAACTGGAAGAGCGCATGACACGGCGGCAACGCCATCTGGTCAATCTCCCCCACATTCCACGCACAGACCATCAGCCGGCGCGAGTCGGGATTCGTCTTGATCTGCTCTATCAGCTGCGCAATCTGGTCGATTGTGCGACCGTCAGGAGCCGTCCAAGAACGCCACTGCTTGCCATACACTGGCCCCAAGTCACCGTTCTCATCCGCCCACTCGTCCCAAATGGTGACCTTGTGGTCCTTCAAATAGGCGATGTTGGTGCTGCCCTGCAAAAACCATAACAACTCGTAGATGATGGAGCGCAGGTGCAGCTTCTTGGTCGTGAGCAAGGGGAAGCCCTCCGAGAGGTCAAAACGCATCTGGTAGCCGAAGATGCTCTTCGTGCCTGTACCGGTGCGATCGCCCTTGAAGGAACCCTGCTCCAGAATGGTGCGCAATAGTTGCTGATACTGATACATATAGAAAGTTAACAGTTAGAAGTTGTCAGTTCAAAGTCAAAGTTATTTGCTCTCCAATCCCTCCAGCATCTCCACTACCTTGTCGAGATAGTTGACCTCGGCCTTCTCAATCTCTCCCTTGTCGCTCAGAGCAGCCAAGTTGGAGTCCATCGGCATCTCGGCCAGCAGGTCGATGTCGAATTCGCGACCAACCTCAGCCGTATGGCTCTCGCCGAAGATGCGGATCTTCTCGCCACAATGCGGACAGATGGCATAGCTGTAGTTTTCTACCAAGCCTAACACGGGGATATTCATCATGTCAGCCATGTTGACAGCCTTGGAGACGATGAGGGAGACCAGATCCTGCGGGGAGGTCACCATGATGATGCCATCGACCGCAATGCTCTGGAAGACCGTCAAGGGCACATCGCCCGTGCCGGGAGGCATGTCCACCAACAGAAAGTCGATATCATCCCAGATCACATCGGTCCAGAACTGCTTCACCATGCCGGCCACTAACGGACCGCGCCACACCACGGGCGTCTTTTCGTCGTGGGTGAGCAGGTTGGCGGAGACCACCTGGATGCCCGTCTCAGTCTTGGCGGGGATCACGCCCTCCTCATTGCCGCTGAGGAGCGTGTGCAGGTTAAACATCTTGGGGATGGAAGGCCCCGTGATGTCTGCATCCAAGATGCCTACATGATAGCCTTTGCGTTGGAGTTGAACAGCCAACAAGGAGGTGACGGAGCTCTTGCCCACACCGCCTTTGCCACTGACCACGCCAATGACTTTTCTGATCGTACTTTTTTTATTCGGTTGCTCGCGGAGATCCTGTACGGAGCAGTCTCCTTTTTGAGCACAATTGCTGCAATCGTGATTACATTCTGCCATAGTAGTTGTTTTGTATTGAGTTGTTGATATTAGCTGTTGGCCATTGGCTATTGGCCGTTGGCTTTTAGCTGTTGGTCTTTTATTCGGTTTTTAGTTTTTACTGCTCTTGCCAGCTCTTGATGGTTTCCAACGTGGCCGCTGGCACTTCCAGTTTCAGCTTCTTTCTGAGGCCGCCCAGGTCATTGAGCAACTTGTTGGGATTGGCCTCCTTGAGTTGCTCCACGGTAAGGATGTTCAATTTCTTGAGCGCGGGCAGCCAAGCGGCATCAATGCCCAAAGCAATAAAGTCCTCGTCGTTGGCCACCGGCGCCTTCTTCTCCGGGCGCATCTGCGGGAAGAAGAGCACATCCTGGATGGAGGGCGAGTTGGTCATGATCATGGCCAGACGGTCAATGCCGATGCCCAAGCCGGCTGTCGGGGGCATACCAATCTCCAAGGAGCGGAGGAAGTCCTCATCCAACACCATGGATTCGGTATCGCCACGCTTGCCCAACTCGAGTTGGTCTTCGAAACGCTTGCGCTGGTCGATGGGGTCGTTCAACTCGGAGTAGGCGTTGCAGATCTCCTTGCCATTGCACATGGCCTCGAAACGCTCGGTCAGACCGGGTTTGCTGCGGTGCTTCTTGGTCAGCGGCGACATCTCAATCGGATAGTCATAGATGAAGGTCGGCTGGATGAGCTTGGACTCGCAGGTCTCGCCGAAGATCTCGTCGATGAGTTTGCCCTTGCCCATAGTCTCGTCCACCTTCACACCTTGGGAGGCGGCGAATTTGGCCAGTTGGGCCTCGTCCATCTCAGAGATGTCGGTGCCGGTGAAGTGCTCAATGGCCTCGAACATGGTATAGCGTTTCCACGGGCGCTTGAAGTCGATCACATGCTCGCCCACCTGCACCTGCGTGGTGCCGTGCAATGCCAACGCGATGCGCTCCACCATCTCCTCCACGGTGTTCATCATCCACTCATAGTCCTTATACGGCACGTAGAGCTCCATCTGGGTGAACTCCGGATTGTGGAAACGGTCCATGCCCTCGTTGCGGAAGTCTTTGGAGAACTCATAGACACCATTGAAACCACCCACAATCAATTTCTTGAGATAGAGCTCATCGGCAATACGCAGGTAGAGCGTCATATCCAAGGTGTTGTGATGGGTCTTGAACGGACGGGCAGCAGCACCACCGTAAAGCGGTTGCAGAATGGGGGTTTCCACCTCCAAGTAACCCTTCTCGTTCAGATAGTTACGCATGGTGTTGACCAGCAAGGTGCGCTTGATGAAGGTATCCTTGATCTGCGGGTTGACAATCAGGTCGATATAGCGCTGGCGATAGCGCTGCTCCGGATCCTGGAAGGCGTCATAGACCACGCCGTCTTTCTCCTTCACGATGGGCAGCGGGCACACCGACTTGCAAAGGATGGTGAACTCCTTGACATGGATGCTCGTCTCACCCGTCTGCGTGGTGAATACAAATCCCTTCACCCCGATAATGTCGCCAATGTCGAGTTTCTTGAACACACTATTGTACATGGTCTTGTCGTCACCCGGACAGATCTCATCCCGTTTGGCATAGATCTGGATTTTGCCCACTGCGTCTTGGATGACATAAAAGGAGACGGCACCCATGATGCGCTGGCTCATGATACGACCAGCGATGCTGACTTCCTGGAAGAGGGAATTGTCTTGGGGAAATTTCTCCAAAATCTCCTGGGTGGTTGCATTCACTTCATATTCAGCTGCTGGATAGGGATCTATACCCATCTGCAACAGATCGTCTAATTTCTTTCTACGGATAATTTCTTGTTCGGATAACTCTGCCATGATACTATAGATTTTTAAGGGTGCAAAGATAATAAAAATCTCCACACCCTCAGCCGTTTCCAACAAACAGGGCATGATAAGGGACTCTGAAAATTTTTTTTTAGAAAATGTGGCAGATATTAAAAAAAATGTATTTTTGTGGTGATATTAAAATGATATTATTTCAATCACAATTTTAAATCTTAAAGTTATGAATAACAATGAATTCAACAGAAAAATGGCAACCGGAAACAATGGTTTTCTTCATTTGCTGATTAACCTTGCCCTATTCATTATTTCGGTATGGATAGTGGTGAGATTATCTAAACTGGGTTGTATGTTAGATGCCAAAGGGGAAGTGACACCTTGGATTCTGCTTCCTATATGCATCGGATTCCTGCTGCTTTTGGTCTGGATCCTTCATTTATGCGGGTTCATGATTGTACAGCCCAACGAGTCGCGGGTACTCACCTTCTTTGGCAAGTACTCTGGCACGGTCAAGGAGAATGGTTTCTTCTGGGTCAACCCTTTCTTCAGCAAGGAGAAGCTCTCGTTGCGAGCCAAGAACATGGATGTGGAGCCCATCAAGGTGAATGACAAGAACGGCAACCCCATCATGATCGGGTTGGTGTTGGTATGGAAAATCAACGATACCTACAAAGCATGTTTTGAAGTTGATTCGGATGTGCGCAGCACTATCACGGAGACCTCGATGAAGTCGGTCAAGAGTTTCGACTCCTTTGTGCGGGTGCAGAGTGACGCCGCATTGCGCAAGGTGGCGGGCCTGTATGCTTACGACAACATGGATCGTGACGACGAGCAGATCACGTTGCGTTCGG
>JAFYEU010000026.1 GCA_017544105.1 Bacteroidales bacterium | reverse complement strand
TCCATGATGCCTCTTTTGATGCCCTGCAATTCATCACCGGCACCGGCCAACATGAGGAGCAGGAAAAAGTCCACCATAGACTTAACAGCGGTCTCGGACTGTCCAACGCCAACGGTCTCCACGATGATAACATCATAGCCAGCCGCCTCACAGAGGATGATGGATTCGCGGGTTTTCCGCGCCACGCCCCCTAGAGTGCTACCCGACGGAGAAGGACGGATGAAGGCTTTCGGGTTGACTGACAGGCTCTCCATACGGGTTTTATCACCCAGAATGCTGCCTTTGGTGCGTTCACTGCTGGGGTCAATGGCCAACACAGCAACCTTGTGACCCTCTTGGGTGAGCAGATTGCCAAAGGCCTCAATAAAGGTACTCTTCCCCACGCCAGGGACACCGGTAATGCCTATACGCAAGGAACGGCCGGAATGGGGCAGACAACGTTCTATGATCAACTGCGCCGTATGCAGATGCTCAGGCTTGGAACTCTCTATCATGGTGATAGCTCGACTCAGCACCATCCAATCGCCACGCACAATCCCCGCCACATAGTCGTCAACCGACAACTCCTGCCGCTTCTTTCTGACCAGATTAGGATTTACAGACACCGGCTGGTCCACTCCCGGACGCTCCTCCAACGCTGACTTAAACGTATTATCCATTAGTTGAATTGACCTTTAAAATTAAACGAAACAGCCTCTTTCATCGATGAGAAATAGTGAAAATGCATGTCAGAGATATAGATATCCTCTATCTCTTCCACATCTTTCTTATTTTCCTCAGGCAAGACAATGTGGAATATCTGTTGACGTTTGGCCGCCAGGATCTTATCTTTGATACCTCCTACTGGGAGAATCTGTCCCCGCAAGGTAATCTCACCCGTCATAGCCACATCGCTCCGCACCAGCTTCTTCGTGAAAGCAGATATCAGAGCTGTCAAAATCGTCACACCGGCGGAAGGGCCATCTTTGGGTGTAGCCCCCTCAGGCACATGAATATGCACTTTGTTCTGCTCAAACATCTTGGTATCAATAGCGTATTCCGCAGCATGGGCTTTCAGATACTCGTAGGCTATCGTGGCCGACTCTTTCATCACATCTCCCAACTGGCCTGTCATTGTCATTCCCTCCTTACCCGGACTGGTGATTGCCTCCACGAAGAGGATCTCACCGCCCACGGCAGTCCAGGCAAGTCCTGTGGCCACCCCAGGGACCGTATGGTCGATCTTCTTGTCAGACTGGAAAACCGGGGCTCCCAGCAACTCCTTGAGATCTGACACCTCAATGGTCTTCTTCAAATCAGGCGTTTTCTTCACTATCTCCACGGTATGCTTGCGGATCACCTTCGCAATGTTGCGTTCCAGATTACGCACGCCAGCCTCGCGAGTATAGGAATTGATGATCTCTTGGACCGTCTTGGCTGGAATCTGCAACTGACGTTTGGTCAAGCCGTGTTCCTTCAGCTGTTTGGGGATGAGATGATGCATGGCTATCTGAAGTTTCTCCTCTGCCACATAGCCTGAGAGCTCAATGATTTCCATACGGTCCAACAAGGCTGGGTGTATGTTGCTCAACGAGTTGGCTGTTGCAATGAAGAGCACCTTTGATAAGTCAAAGGAGGTCTCCAGATAGTTGTCGTAGAAGGTGCTGTTCTGCTCGGGGTCCATCACCTCCAAGAGAGCAGCCGAGGGGTCACCCTGCACATTCGCACCAATCACTTTGTCAATCTCATCCAGCACAAACACTGGGTTGGCATAGCCAGCCTTCCGGAGATTCTGCACGATCCGGCCTGGCATGGCACCGATGTATGTCTTTCGGTGACCACGAATCTCGGACTCATCACGTAAGCCACCCAGGGAAATGCGGACGTACTTACGACCAATAGCATTGGCAATGGAGCGGCCCAAGGAGGTCTTACCAACACCCGGAGGGCCAACAAGACAGAGGATCGGCGCACGCATATCCTTCCGCATCGACAAAACAGCCAGATGCTCCAAGATACGGTCTTTGACCTTGTATAAGCCGTAGTGGTCTTTATCCAGAATCTTACGGGCCTTCACCAAGTCAAAGTTATCCTTGCTGTATTCATTCCATGGAAGTTCTACAAAAAGCTCCAGATAGTTCAACTGGATGGCATAGTCGGGAGCCATCACGTTGGTGCGCTGCAGCTTGTCCAGTTCCTTATAAAACAGCGTTGATGTCTCCTCATCCCATTTTTTCTTCTTGGCACGCTCCACCAACGACTGGTAGTCCTTTTCCATAGGCGATCCGCCCAACTCCTCCTGAATAGTCTTGATCTGCTGGTTCAGGAAGTACTCGCGCTGTTGCTTATCCATCTCCCTCCTGGACTTATCCTGTATCTGGTTCTTCAACTCCAACATCTGCAGGTCGCGATGAAGATAGGAAAGAAGCTGCGAGGCACGCACCCGAATGTCTGGGGTTTCCAACAACTTTTGCTTCTCATCCAGCGAAATGGAGAGGTTGGTCGCCAGAAAATTCAGCAGGAAAACATGGCTCTCAATATTCTTTAACGCAAAGGCGGCTTCACGGGGCATGTTGTTACTCACATGCACCATTTTGTTAGCCACATCCTTAATGGACGATATCAAAGCCTGGAAATTCTTGTCATCCAGCAATTCATGATCGAAGTCATTGGACTCGAAGGGAGTGACGCGGCAACGATAGTAGGGCTCCGTCTGTGTCAAGGACTCCACATTGAACTGCTTGATGCCCTGCACGATAATGGTCACGCCGCCATCAGGCATGGAGATATATTTGAGGATATGGGCCAGCGTACCGACGTTGTACAGATCTCCAAGAGTGGGCTCATCCACTTCATTGGTCCGTTGCGCCACGACACCGATAGGCTCGTTTCTATGGGCATATTCCTGCGCCAAACGTATAGATCTGGCACGACCCACATTGATCGGAATCACCATACCCGGGAAAAGCAACGTATTTCGTAATGGTAATATGGCTATATCCTCCGGCACTTGCTCGTCTCTAATCTTCTTCTCATCTTCCAAAGAGAACAGTGGGATGAAGTTCGCCTCACTGTTCATAATCTCATCTAACAACGATATCTCTTTCATTATTCGCTTATTAATAAAAAAACTGACCTTTTTCGAATCAGGAAAAAGGTCAGCAAAGATATAAAATTCTTATGGAATTCCTATTTTTTGCCAGCATCCAAATGACGGGCGTATTTGTTGCGGAATTTATCCACACGACCTGCGGTATCAACCAACTTCATCTTACCGGTGAAGAAGGGGTGAGAGGTGTTGGAAATCTCTAATTTTACCAAGGGATATTCATTTCCGTCTTCCCATTGAATGGTATCTTTCGTGTTGACGGTGGACTTGGTCAGGAATGCGTAATCATTTGACATGTCTTTGAAAACCACCGTTCTATACTCCTTAGGATGGATATCTTTTTTCATATTCTTATAGTTTTTTATTTGCTTTGAAATTTGGACGGCAAAAATACAATTTTTTCTCAATAAAAAAATACTATGCATCAAAAAAATATTTTATACCTTTGCAGCCTCTATTTTACCGGTATGACAATCGCAAAAATATCAACGCTGGTTCGCGCCATCCAGGTGGTAATGCCTCAGCCCGACCAGGCCGTAACGGGCCTCTGCATTGACAGTAGGAAGATTTCAAATCCTGCCGGCACGCTCTTCTTCGCCATCCGCACCACACACGATGACGGCCATCGCTACATCCCGGAGTTGTATCAAAAAGGGGTGCGCAACTTTATCGTCACCGCCCCCGTGTCGCACTTTTCTTCGCTGAAAGAGGGAAATTTTCTGCAAGTTGATGACGCAATTGAAGCTTTGCAGGCCATCGCCAAATTCCATCGGCAGCAATTCTCCTATCCAGTCATCGGCATCACCGGCAGCAATGGCAAGACGATTGTCAAAGAGTGGCTCTCCACCACCCTGTCACCCGACCGGCATCTAGTGAAGAGTCCTGACAGCTACAATTCCCAGCTAGGGGTTCCGCTTTCCGTCTGGCAGATGCGCAAAGAGCACACCCTCGGCATCTTCGAGGCTGGCATTTCCAGACCTGGCGAGATGGCCCGCATCGCCAGCATCATCGCCCCCACCATCGGCATCCTGACCAACATCGGCATGGCCCACGCCCAGTTCTTCCACGACACCGAACAAAAACTGCGTGAGAAACTCCAACTCTTTCCCCATGCCCACACCTTAATATATAGCAATGACAATCCGCTGATAAAAAAAGTCTTGGCGGAGCCTGCCTTTGCCCATCTGGAGCTCATCTCCTGGGGCCATGGTGCCGCAGCCTATCCCATCACCGAGGAGCAACATGTGGCCAACACCACCTCGTTGACCATCCATGACCACACTTACCATATACCTTTTGTGGATAGCGCCTCCATAGAGAATGCCACCCATGTGATCGTCACCATGCTGGTCCTGGGCTACGAACCATCCACCATTGACGAACGATTGCAGTGGATCTCCCCCGTGCGCATGCGCATGGCCATTCAAGAGGGCAAACAGCACTCTCTCATCCTAGACGACACCTATAGCTTGGACCGGACCTCCCTCGCCATGGCCCTCAACTATCTGGACACCCAGACGCAACTGCCCGACAAAACCTTGATCATCTCCGACTTCGAACAGGCTGGAAGACTCCTTCCTGAAGACTTCTCCCAGATAGATGAGTTGTTACAGCATCACCATATTGGCAAGCTGATAGCCATCGGCCAGGAGTTCACCCAACACCAGCGTCTGTTTCATATCCGTCAGCAATATTTCTATCCCGACACCGCATCTTTTCTGGCTAAGCTGGCAGAGCACTCCTTCGCCTATGAGGCGATATTGGTCAAGGGAGCCCGCAGTTTTCACTTCGAAGATATCGTCAACCATCTGCTACACAAGACCCATCTCACCACTCTCAATGTCAGCCTGCCTGCCATCACCCACAACCTCCACTTCTACCGGTCGCTTATCCGACCCGAGACCAAGATGGTAGCCATGGTCAAGGCCCTTTCTTACGGACTTGGAGACGCAGAGATCATCAACGAGCTCATCCATCAAAAGATAGACTACCTCGCTGTTGCCTACACCGATGAGGGCGTACGCCTGCGCAAACGCCACATCCAGACCCCCATCATCGTGCTGGGCGCCGAGGCACACAGCTTTGAAGTGATGGTGCAACACCATCTGGAACCTGAGATCTTCAACTTCTACTACCTCCAAGAGTTTCTGAACGTACTGACGGATTTCCCCGAGATCACCACCTTCCCCATCCACCTCAAACTGGACACCGGCATGCACCGCCTGGGCTTTGACCTCGAAGACCTGCCCCGGCTGATCCAGCTGCTGACCGACAACCCCCAACTGAAAGTAGCCTCCGTCTTCTCCCATCTCGCCGTCGCGGACGACCCGTCCGAAGACGAGTTCACCAGGCTTCAGATCCAGCGGTTTACCACCATGACCGACCAACTACGCCAGGGTCTGGGCTACCCATTTCTCCGCCATATCCTCAACTCCGCCGGCATCGTCAGATTCCCCGAGGCTCAGTTCGACATGGTCCGCTTGGGCATAGGGCTGTACGGATTTTCCGACATGCCGTCCGTACAAGCCAACCTGCACAATGTGGCCACCCTCAAGACGCTGGTCACGCAAGTGAAGACCGTCAAAGCCGGCGAGACCATTGGCTACGGGCGCAGTTTCCATGTGCAGCACGACATGCAGGTGGCCATAATCCCGATCGGCTATGCAGACGGGTACCCCCGCGATTTCAGCAATGGGAAAGGATTCGTGATGGTACAAGGACATCTCGTCCCCGTGGTGGGCAAGATTTGCATGGACATGTGCATGCTGGATGTCACCGGCCTCTCCGTGCACGAAGGCGATGAAGTCATCGTGTATGGCGAAGGCAATACTGCCCAAGACGCCGCCAACCGCATCGGGCGCATCCCCTACGAGTTGCTCACCGCCCTCTCCAGCCGCGTGCCGAGAATCTATGTTAAAGAATAAGATTGAACAGTATATGAAGAATTTTGCCATTATAGGAGTCGGAGGCTTCGTTGCCCCGCGCCATCTGAAAGCCATCGCAGACACCGGCAACCGCATGGTCGCCGCCTACGACAAGTCTGACAGCGTCGGCATCATCGACAGCTATTTCCCCGACGCCTCCTTCTTCACCGAAATGGAGCTCTTCGACCGTCATTGCTCCAAACTAAAGAATACTGACCAGCAACTCGACATGGTCTCCGTCTGCACTCCCAACTATCTCCACGACTCCCACACACGCTATGCCCTTCGATTGGGCACCGATGTCATCTGTGAGAAGCCTCTGGTGTTGAACCCCTGGAATGTGGACGGGCTGGCCCAAGTGGAAAAGGAGACCGGACATCGCATCTATAACATCCTGCAACTGCGTCTCCACCCAGCGGTCATCACGCTGAAAAACGAAATTGAGCAGGGTGACCCCGACAAAATCTACGATGTGGATCTCACCTACATTACCTCTCGTGGCTATTGGTACTACGCATCATGGAAGGGTGATGTTCATAAGAGCGGCGGCATCGCCACCAACATTGGCATCCACTTCTATGACATGCTCAGCTATGTCTTCGGACCCGTGGAAGACAACATCGTCCATGTGGCTACCCACGACCGTGTGGCTGGCTTCCTGCGGTTGAAACGCGCCCGCGTGCGCTACTTCCTCAGCATCAACAGCGACACCCTGCCTGCCGAGGTCGCACAACAAGGCCAACGCACCTACCGCTCCATCACCATCGGCAACGAACAACTGGAATTTAGCCAGGGATTTACAGACCTTCACACAGAAAGCTACAAGAAGATATTGGCCGGGGAAGGATTCGGCCTCGACGAGGTACGTTCCTGCATCCAGACGGTCTATGACATTCGCAATGCCAAGCCGGTGGGCCTGAAGGGCGACTACCATCCGCTAGCCAACCAGCCAACGGTCAAGCATCCCTTTGGCTGGTAGTTTTCCAAAAGGTTATCGCACCCGTAACCGCTGCCCCTCCTGAATCTGATCCGGATTGCTGATATTGTTGAGTTTCATCAACTTGTCAACGGTTGTCTTGTGGTTGATGGCAATCCGATAGAGTCCCTCCCCCTTCTTGACCACATAATACTCCGCCTCTTCCACAGACTGGGGCGTCGCCGGTGCTTCACGAGTCTCAGGCTTCTTTTCTTCAGACACTTTTGATTCCGGCTGGACAGAAACGACAGCCGGCTCCGGTTTCACAGACACCACAGGCGCCTCTTCCTGTTTGGGTTTTTCGGTTATGACCGGATTCACTTTCGGTGCCGCAACCTTGGGGGCGATAGGCGACGAACCGTTCAGACTGTATTGATCCAATGGCATCTCTATGAAATCTGACGATTGCAAAACCAACGTGTTTTTAACCAGATTCTCATATTCAAAATCAACCACCTTCTCCGGATCAAGGGGCTCATTCATAAAACGGACCTCAAAATGCAGGATGTCATCCTGGGCGTTACCCGAACGGCCCGCCTGTCCAATCACATCGCCTGCCTTGACGATATGCCCTGGCTTCACACAGGTTTTGTCAAGATGGGCATACACCGTTTCCAATCCATTATAGTGACGAACCACCACGGTCAGGCCATAGTCCCCATAATCCGCAACCATCCTGACCACTCCATCAAAACAACTCTTCACAAGTGACTGAGGCGTAACCTTCAAATCCACGCCGGGATGGAAAAGACCCTTCTTGGTAGGGCCGTAGTGCATCGCCACATCATCATACACACAAGGAATCTCAAAAGGGCTATTCTCAGACTGGACCAATATCAGCATCAGACGATCATCGGAAAAAGGAATCTCCAACAGGCGGCTGCGCAGGTTATGTACATCCCAATACCGGTCATAAAGGTCATAGCATGGGATCTGATAGACCTCCGAGACGGTGGGATAGGTCGCCACCCGCTGATGGTCTTGCGGCACCCCCTGGGACGCGGAGTCGCGTAAGGCAATATTCTGGGAGAAAACCGTCACATCCAATGTCTGGGCTGACAGACTGGCACACGCCAGCAGGCTAAGAGATATCCAAATTACTATATTTCTGAACATTATTTCAATTTTTCTATAATCGATGAAGATGAAAATCCTTCTACAAAAGGCAGTACCACCACTTCTCCGTTACGGCCTTTAACGATATCACTGCCCACAATATTGTCCACAGCATAATCGCCGCCTTTCACCAGCACATCAGGCTTCACAGCGGCAATCAATTCATAGGGGGTGTCCTCCTCAAAGAGACAGACATAGTCCACCATTTCCAAGGCGGCCAACACGAATGCACGGGCCTGCTCTGGATTCACTGGCCGACTCTCTCCCTTCAGACGACGCACCGAGGCATCGCTGTTCAGGCCCACCACCAAAAGATCACCTAGCTGTCGTGCCTGCGCCAAATAATGGACATGCCCATAGTGCAATACATCAAAACAGCCATTGGTGAAGACGATCTTCTGCCGGTGCAAAGCATCTGCCTGCCGCTCGAAGAAGTCCTTCGTCACTATTTTCTGTTGTATCTTATCCATCATTTCTGTTCATCATTTTCTATTATCACCAAAGAGTCTCTTTTGTTGGCAAACGACGCCAGCACCAAGGAGACGAAGCCGCCGGCCAAGGCCACAACGGTCTGCAAGATCCAGCCCACCCATCCGGCAGCGAGGCCGCTGGCATAGTCCACCCCGTAGAGCATCAGCACGCCTGCTACAATCAGGGGGTAGGCTCCGATGCCGCCCTGCGCCACCATGAAGGCAATCGTGCCGAATATCAAAACGGAATAGCCGGCGGAGGGACTGACGTTGGCCAAACAAGGCATCGCAAAGAAAAAGATGTATGTGCCAAAGAAATAGGCCACCCACATCATCACGGTCCAGAACCAGTAGCGCCAAGGTCTTTTCAGATCCTTGATAGAGATGAAACCTTGCCACAAACCCTGGCAGAAATGCCATATCTTCAGGAAGAAACGATTCTTCATCCACCATTTCCGCGTCAGCCACAACGCCAACGCCAGAAGAAATGACACACCCAGCAAGATCAGCAGCAGATGGTTGCCGATCAGGGACAATCCTTTGGCCTCCATCCATTGGCGAACAGTAAGACCCGCATCTGCATCCACAATCAGATTATTCAGCAAATCGGTGTTGATCAAGATAGCCAGCACAAACATAACTAACCAGAAAACCAAGTCCACCGCCCGCTCCGTGATGACCGTGCCCAAAGATTTCTGGAAGGGCACCTTCTCGTAGCGTTGCAAAAACGTGCATCTCATCACCTCGCCGAGACGTGGCAAGGCGAGGTTCGCCATAAAGCAGACCATCACGGAATAGAACATCATGGAGGTGCGCACCTCATAATAAAGCGGCTGGAGCAGAATCTTCCCTCTCATAGCCCTGAAATAATCCGCCAACAATGCGAAAAAGGCAGCAAGACCCAGCATAAGCCAGCCTTTAGGCGTGTTCACGGAACCAATGACGGCGGTGATGGACTTTCTGTCCTCAGCCGTCAGATGGCGCAGCGAAAGCCAGATAAAGAAGACACCCAGCCCCACGAACAAGAGGAGTTGAGGTATCCGCTTGTACCACCGGCGCACATCGGGCGCATTGTCCGTTTGCTCTGAACCACGCATAGCGGCTGCAAAAATAGTAAAAAATAGGGAATTATCTACCGGATGGCAGACCATCAACATAGGAGACCGATTTTCAACGTGTTTCCCCATCAGTTCTGATTTCCACTGGCATGCCAGCTAATGGTTAACAGCTACTAGCCGATTAATTCTTGCACAAACGGACATTTTTTTTATTTTTGCGGTTTGTTTCAAAAATTGATAGAATGTCCATAGTAGTAAAAAACGTAACGAAAGTTTTTGGGAAACAATATGCCTTAAACAATGTTAGTTTTGAAGCCAAAAAGGGTGAAATAGTCGGATTCTTAGGCCCCAATGGCGCCGGCAAGACCACCATGATGAAGATCATCACCTGCCTCATCCCGCCCACTTCCGGCGAAGTGTCGGTGTGCGGACTGGACATCTGGCGCGATTCCTTGGAACTGAGGAAAAAAATCGGCTATCTGTCAGAAGCCAATCCTTTATATTATGATATGTATGTGAGCGAATTCCTGGAGTTCACCGGCGGCATCTATCATATCAAGAATCTGAAAGCCCAAGTGGCAGACATGATCGAAAAAACCGGTCTGACCCCGGAAAAGCATAAGAAAATCGGCGCTCTTTCGCGCGGCTACAAACAACGCGTCGGCATCGCTCAGGCCCTAATCCACAACCCGGAGGTTCTCATTCTGGATGAACCGACCACCGGCCTTGACCCCAACCAGCTGGTGGAGATCCGCTCCCTGATCAAGACCTACGGAAAAGACAAGACCGTACTGCTCTCCACGCACATCATGCAGGAGGTAAGCGCCATGTGCGACCATGTGGTCATCATCAACAAAGGCGTGCTGGTGGCCGACGAGCCCGTCAAGAATCTTCCCAACCTGGCCAAGGCCAAAGGCATCAAGTGCACTGACCATCTTGACGCCGCCGCCATGGAGGAACTATTTCAAGTACTCACCAAATAAACCCCTGGATGACGCGATTGCTACAACCGATGTTGAAAGAGGGACTATCCTATCGTCCCATCTCCTTCGAGGAAGCCTATTCGACGGTTGCCTCCCGCTGCTCATCGGCCAAAACCAACCAAACCCTGGTGATGGTTTCCGGCGACTACTCCAACGAGGAACTCTACCTCATCCAACGCATGGCCCGCACCGGCCTTCACACCAACGCCATCTCTTCGCTAGAGTACCTGCATAAGGGCACCGACTTCTTCCTGGATAAGAACGACATCCTGCCCTTTGCCGAAATCGCCGGCTCCTCCCGCATCTTCATAGCATGGTCTCCAGATGCCAACACCCCCTCTGCCATCGCAACCACCCAGTTGCTGGAGGCACTGAAGGAAATCCCCCAATATCGGTTCAACGAATCCGGAAATCTGCACATTCAAGACTATGCAGCCTTTTTCAGAAGTCTCAACCGATACCTCATCCAACACGACCTCGCGGAAGGCATCTATGTGAACGGTCTGGGCAAAAACTACGATTCCTACAAAACACAACTGCTCAACGACGACTACGATCAGCTACTCTCGCAGAACAATCTCTCAGATGCTCAAGTGGCAGCGTTCATCTCTTTGGTGTTAAAAGACAAGACCGTCGCTTTTGTGGTGTGGGAACCTCTCTTGGACAGCCGCGGCATCATTGAATTGGAAAATCTGTGTATGTTACTGGATATCCAAGCAAAACCCGCCGCAGGATTCCTCTGCATCAAGCCGTCTCTCAACGCACAAGGGCTGTACGACATGGGATGCTTCCCCTCCCTTGCCGTTGGCGGTGAGACCTGGGACGAAGCATTACGCCAACAAGCCGAACAACTGTGGCATCATCCAGTCCATACAGATCCTATCGATGTGACGACAGCGCTGAAGAGCCATGACTTTTCCCATTGTCTGGTTTTCAACGGGACAGGGCAAGAGATCCCGGCAGATGTTCTCCATCAGGCTGAGCACTGCTCTTTCTCCATGCTCCAGACAGCTTATTGGAATGGCCAAGACTCCACCTTTGACCTCCTCATCCCCGCCGCTCTCCCGGAAGAGATTGCCGGCAGCTTCACCGACTCAGCCCGAATCCCCCACCAAAGCATTCCCGACACCGACTGCCCACTACCCTATCATAACATCGCCCAGCTCAACATCCTCAACAACCTGCTGAGCCTCCCCATGCTAGATAATCCAACCGACATCTTTTTGGAATACATCTCATTCTTCAAAGCCGGTTGTCATAGCCAGCGAAGACATTTTTTCAGATAATTATTAATTGTTCACATCATGAATACCGACAATCAATCTCAGAACAAACCCGAAAGCCGCTCCCGCAAATTCTGGCGCATCGTGCTGGGTTCCATGGTGGGCTTCATCCTTGCCATGATCATCATCAGTGTGTGCTACACCTTGTTCATGCTAGGCATCCTAGCCTCCGTTTCCTCCAAGGACACGACCCAGGTTCAGCTCAACAGTGTGCTCAAGCTGGACCTGAACCAGCCCATTACGGAACGGGCTGTTGACATGCCCTTCAACTTGAGCAATTACGGATATAACAGCCAATTAGGATTGAACGATGTCCTGGCAGCCATCAAACATGCTGCCGGTGACAATAGAATCAAGGGTATCTACATCAACAGTTCCAGTGCTTCCGCATCTCCAGCCAGCCTCAAGGAGATCCACGACGCCTTGGTAGAGTTCAAAAAATCCGGCAAATTCATCTATGCCTTCAGCGACAGCTACAGTCAAAATGGCTATTACATTGCGACGGTCGCCGATAGCATCTTGCTGAACCCCGGCGGCTCCATTGACCTCCGCGGCTATGCCTTCCAGCTGATGTTCTACAAAGGACTGCTGGACAAGTTCAATGTGGACGTGCAGGTGGTGCGCCACGGCCAGTTCAAAAGTGCTGTTGAGCCCTATATCCTTGACAAGATGAGCGAAGCCAACCGCACCCAGATGAATGTCCTGGCCGGGACTCTTTGGAATACCATCGCCAATGAGATCGCCACTGCTCGCAAGATATCCCTGGACTCGCTCAACCAGATCACCAACCAGTTAAGTGGCTATCTTGCTGAAACCGCGTTTGACAAAGGGCTGGTGGACCGCCTCGCCTACACGGCTGACGCGGAAGCCATGTTGCGCAAAGCGCTGAACATCAGCGACAAGGAAGACATCCCTTTTATATCCATCGCCAAATACAAATCCTCCATCCCCGAAGCAAAAGCTCAAAAAGACCGCATTGCCGTTGTCTATGCCACAGGCAGCATCTATGACGGCAAAGGCGATGAATCCAGAAATATCTATTCCGATAGCTTCATCAAGACATTCCGAAAAGCCTACAAGTCCGACAAGGTAAAGGCTATCGTATTGAGGATCAACTCCCCCGGCGGCAGCGCTGTGGCCTCCGAGAACATCTGGCAAGAAATTGAAGCCGCCAAGAAGGCCGGCAAGATCATCGTCACCTCCATGGGTGACTACGCAGCCTCCGGCGGTTACTATATCGCCTGCAACTCAGACTACATCATCGCCCAACCCAACACCCTCACGGGTTCCATCGGTGTCTTTGGCATGATACCCTCCTTCGAAAATGCCCTCAAGTCTAACCTCGGCATCACCATTGATGTGGCCAAGACGCATGACCATGCAGACTTTGCCTCCGGCATGCGCACCCTCAACCAAGCGGAGTTGGATGTGATGCAACAATCTGTGGAAAGCACCTACGGCACCTTCCTGTCCCGCGTGGCCAACGGTCGTAAAATGACAGTCGCCCAAGTGGATAGCATCGGCCAAGGACGCGTATGGGCCGGCGCCGATGCCATCAAGATCGGCCTCGTGGACCGACTAGGCTCTATCGATGACGCCATCAACAAGGCTGCCGAGCTGGCTAACATCTCCAACTATTCCCTGGAATACTACCCAAAAGAGCAAACCTTCTTCGAACTCCTTTTCCACAACATGAACGATACTGAAGGCAAAATCGCCTCCCGACTCGGACATCTCTACTTCACCTATCAAGGCCTTGAACAGATTGCCCGTATGGAGGGAGTTCAAGCCCGCCTGCCTTTCGAATTATCCATTCAATAATAACCATCAATCCTTATCATTATGTCACCTGAATTTTTCACTTCAGCTTTTAACATATATCTTTGGGTCATGATCGCCATAGGTGTGGTCGTCTTCATTTCCCTCTACTTCGTCAACGCCGGCTACGGCATGTTCTTGAACAACCGATGGGGCAAGACCATCAACAACAAACTGGCCTGGTTCCTGATGGAATTCCCCATCTTCCTCGCCATGATCATCATCTGGCTGGCTTCACCTCACCGTTTTGACATCGTCCCCATGGTGTTTCTGCTCATCTTCGAGATTCACTACTTCCAACGTTCCATCATATTCCCCTGGATGCTGAAAGGCAAAAGCCAGATGTCGTTGGCCGTCATGTTCATGGGTATCGCCTTCAACATCTTGAACGCCATGATGCAAGGCTATTGGATTTTCTTTGAGTCCTACAACTCCAACTACCACGTCTTCGGTCTCTCCTATTCCGACATTGAATGGCTGTGGTCACCCCACTTCATCATCGGAACCTGTATCTTCCTCTTTGGATTCTATGTCAACCTCCGCTCCGACTATATCATCCGTCATCTCCGGAAAGATGAGAACGACACCAAACACTACCTGCCTAGCGGTTTCCTGTTCGAGTATGTGACTAGCGCCAACTACCTGGGTGAGCTCTTGGAATGGCTCGGCTTTGCCATCTTGACATGGTCTCTGCCCGGCCTCGTCTTCTTCTGGTGGACCTTCGCCAATCTCGTGCCCAGAGCCCATAACATCTACAAACGCTACCAGGCTGAGTTCCCCGAAGAGATGAAAGCCAAACACCTCAAGCGCGTCTTCCCCTTCATCTACTAAATCCCTGCGGAACGGATGCGCATCAAGGTCGCCAATATCCGAATCCCCGTCAACGATCAGACTGATCTGACCGCCAAGATCTGCCGCATGTTGCATCTTGACAAGTCGGAAATCACAGATTTCAAGATTCTTCGGCAGGCTATTGATGCCCGGAAGAAGCCCAACATCTGGTACGACTTCCAAGTGAGCCTGGCTGTACCTGACCATCGTCAAGACCTGTTGCAACACGATTCGGTGACTCTTCTTCCAGAAGCAGTTCCGATGACCTATCCGAAATGGCCACATGCCTGCCGACCAGTGGTGGTGGGTTTCGGACCCGCAGGCATGTTTGCCGCCCTCTACCTCGCACGCTGCCACGCCCACCCCATCATCCTGGAACGAGGACAAAAGATCGAGGAGCGGAAACAATCCGTCGCCCTGTTCC
Organism: Bacteroidales bacterium; assembly: GCA_017544105.1. Taxonomy (GTDB): domain Bacteria; phylum Bacteroidota; class Bacteroidia; order Bacteroidales; family WCHB1-69; genus F23-D06. The sequence goes on along the minus strand of JAFYEU010000026.1, from coordinate 10,508 downwards.
TGTCCGACAAGACCCTGAATCCAGAGTCTAACGTCCAATTCGGAGAGGGCGGTGCCGGCACCTTCTCGGATGGCAAACTGAACACCAACGTCCACAGCGAATACAATGCCTTTGTACTGAGAGAATTCTATCTCCATGGCGCCAACGAAGACGTGACCTATATGCAAAACCCACACGTCGGCACCGATTATCTGGAACAGGTGGTCCGGAATATCCGTCAGGAAATAGAATCTTTAGGTGGAGAGTTTCATTTCAACACCCAATTCACTGGTTTCCTTCCTGAAGAGGATCGTCTTCACATTCACTGCACCCCCGAGATGGATCTCCAAACTCAGCATCTCTTCTTGGGCATCGGCCACTCCGCCCGCGACACCATCCGGGCACTTCACGCCCAAGGACTGGACATGGAGGCCAAAGGCTTCTCCATGGGTGTGCGTATAGAGCACCCGCAAACGCTTATCAACAAAATGCAATACGGCCCCGCCGCTCGTTTCCTGCCCCCGGCATCCTACAAAGGAGTGGTGCACCTTGCCGAAAGGAGCGTCTATACCTTCTGCATGTGCCCCGGCGGCACTGTGATGGCCTCCACCAATGACCCGAAGACCATCGTCACCAACGGCATGAGTGAACATAGTCGTGACAAGGCCAATGCCAACAGCGCCCTGCTGGTCAACGTCCGCCCTGAAGACTTTCTCCACGATAACCCTCTCGACGGCCTCGCCTACCAAGAGCTCTACGAGCGAAAGGCTTTCGAAATCGGAGGCGACTACCGGGCCCCCGGCAACCTCATGAAGGAATTTCTAGCCAAGACCATCGCCAAAGAAATACGAAGTGTCAAACCCTCCTACCCCCACGGGCTTGTCTTCTGCGACTTCCGGCAATGTCTTCCCGACTACATCGTGAACTCCCTGCGGGAGGCCCTTCCGCTCTTAGACAAAAAAATGCATGGCTTTACCCACCCCGACGCTGTCCTGACGGGCATCGAGAGCCGCTCCTCATCGCCCGTTCGCATACTTCGTGGCGCTGACAGGATGTGTAAGGTGGCCGGAATCTATCCTATCGGGGAAGGCGCAGGCTACGCCGGTGGCATCATGAGCGCCGCCATTGACGGACTGAAAAGCGCCATCACCGCAACCTGCCAACCCACTTTGTAGCGGAATCTTGACCACACCATCTTTCTATCATTATTTTTACTATCTTTGCCGTTCGTTAAAGCAAAACAACAACACGCTATGAATGAGTTTGTTAGAGGATTAAAAAAGGGTATTCCCATCTGTTTGGGCTACATTCCCGTCTCCTTTACATTCGGACTCATAGCGGTCAAGATGGGTTTCTCCCCCCTGGAAGCCACCCTTATCTCCTTCTCCAACATGGCTTCAGCCGGACAATTCGCCGGCATCCGCCTCATAGAAGGTGGAGCGCCTTATATCGAATTGATAGTCACCACTTTCGTTATCAACTTACGATATTTCCTCATGTCACTCTCTCTTTCTCAGAAGATAGATCCTGACATGCCATTCTATAAACGGGCCGTGATGGCCTACTGCATCACCGACGAAGTCTTCGCCCTCGCCTCCATGGAACCCGACGAGGTGACTTTCCCCTTCTTCGGTGGCCTGATGGCACCGCCCATCTTCGGATGGACCATCGGAACATTGCTAGGAGCCGTAGCCTCGAGTCTGCTCTCTCCCATGATGCAGGGCTGCATGGGCATCGCTTTGTACTGCATGTTCATTGCCATCATCATCCCACCGGCACGCAAAAGCCGCAAGGTGACACTCGCTGTGGTGGTCTCCATCCTGCTCTCCTGCCTGTTCAAATACATGCCTGGTCTTAATGTCCTTACCACCAAAGGAGGAGGAGGCTGGGCCATCATCATCTCCGCCATCCTGGGTGCCGCCATCTGCGCCTCCATCAAGGAGGTGAAACGCCACCGGAAAATGCGACTGGCAGAAAGGAGGGTCGCATGAAATACCCCATCATCTGCATGATTCTGATGTTCCTGACCACCTACCTGATCCGAGTCATCCCGATCGGGTTCGTGCGCAAAAAACTCGAAAACGAATGGGTTCAGGACTTTCTTTTCTATATCCCCTACTGCGTACTGGCCGCCATGACCTTCCCATACGTATTCTACTCCACCTCCGCCACTGGCACAGAACCGCATATCTCCCTCTCAGCCGTATTGGCCACTTGTGTTGCTCTACTGCTGGCATGGCGCGACCGCGGACTAGTCCGAGTTGCCCTCATCGCCGTCCTCGTGGCCATCATCGTCGAGTACTCCCTCGCCTACCTGCCCTTCTTTTCCTAAAACTTTGTAGAAGTCCCATAAAAAAATTGACACTTTCATTTTTTTTTATATTTTTGCGGCTTTTATTAATCATATCACTCTAATGGACAAAAAGATACTCCATACCTTATTCTTGGCGCTCTCTGCCATCACGTTTACCCTTTCTGCTTTCGCAGCTCCTGTCCCAAAACAGCAATTGCTACAACTGGGACAAGAGGCATTCCGTCAAAAAAAGACAGCCATCAAACAAAATCCTGAAACCGAAGAAATCAAATCCTATTTCTTCATTGAGGAAAACAACGAGACACTCATGGCCGTTCTGAATTTCAATCATGGCTTTATTATCATGGCAGCCGACGACGCCTCCATTCCCGTATTAGCCTATGGATTTGAAGGTGAGTTCACGATGGAGACGGCCGCTCCGGGTGCCAAGATGTTTTTGGAGCAATATAAAAAGGAAATTGCCGCCATCCGATCCCTCGCTTTGGAGCCGGCCGAAGATGTGCAGACTGCTTGGCAGGAGCTAAAGAACCATCAAGCCAAAAACACCCTTGAAGAAGTGGTTTCTCCTTTGCTGACCTCCACATGGAATCAGACCAAATACTACAACCAGTATTCACCTCAAGACGAGGATTCACCAGCAGGATATGACGGCCGCACCCCGAATGGCTGTGTAGCTGTGGCCATGGCCCAGATCATCTACTACTACCGTTATCCCAGCCAAGGCACCGGCCAACACACCAACCACACGGACTATGGTAACTTCACCGTAAACTATAGTAATGAGACCTTCAACTACGAGGTGATGGAAGATGCCTTGTCGGGCTATAACAACGAAGTTGCCAAGTTGATCTTCGACTGTGCCACCTCCGTGGATATGATGTATGCACCCGATGGTTCCGGCGCCTACTCCGAGAACGTACCTGAAGCACTCTATACTTATTTCCAATATTCTCCAGAATCCCATCACACCAGTAAATGGGGAACCAACAATTCCCAATGGCGCAATTATCTGAAGACCGACCTGAATGCAAATCGGCCGCTCTACTATTCCGGCTACTCCGATGAAGGAGGCCATGCGTTTGTCTGCGATGGTTACAACAGCGACAATCATTTTCATTTCAACTTTGGATGGGGTGGCTCCTCCAATGGCTATTACGCCCTCACCAATTCCGACACTTATTCCAATGCTGTTGGGGGCTATAGTAGCGGACAAAGTTGCATCCGCAACATCTACCCCGGCAACAACGACTACCCTTTCTACTGCTCTGAGAAGACCATCACCAGCAAATCCGGCACCTTGGAGGACGGCAGCCATAATTTGAACTATCAGAACAACCAGTCTTGTACTTATGTCATCACAGGGGATGATGTCTATCTGATCACCGTTTACATCGATCGCTTCAACACACAAACCGGCTTCGACACCCTCAGCTTCTGGGATGGACACCCATCTCAAGGCAACCTGCTACAGACACTGTCTGGCCATATCACCAACCACCCTTCCTACAATTTCTATACGGACAGCCTTTATATCACTTTTAACACGGATGACTCCATCACGGATGCTGGCTGGCACCTCAGTTTCTACTCTTATCGCAATGTAACTAGCTGTGTCACGGTCATCTCCCATGACCTACAAGGCACTATCACGGATGGTAGTGGAGATGCCCTGTACAAAGATAACGCCAACTGTTACTGGAGCGTACGCGTTCACAACGCTGAACATATCGACATCACCTTTGATGAATTCGATGTGAGTCCTGAAGACCACTTATGTTTTTATGATTTGAGCAATGACAACACCTTGCTGGCCGATTTTTCGGGGCATACCATCCCCGACCCCATCACCTTCTACACGGACAAACTCAGAATCACCTTTATCTCTGACAACTATCTACATGCCGATGGATTCACCTTCCATTGGAATGCCTTTATTCCTGAAGGCATTCAGGATTATGAAGGGCAGAATATGACGATTCTGCCGAATCCGGCCACTCACCATATTACGATCATGACCGACCCTGCCAACGACAACCACAGTTTCATCACCATTTACGACCTTTCCGGCAAAGCTCTCCAAACTGTTACTCCGGACGTGGATGGAAGCACGGACATGGATGTCAGCGGTTTGGCCAATGGCATTTATATGGTCCGTATTCAAGGCTCTTCTTCCTCGAAGACACAAAAATTAATCATAGCGCGTTAAACTTCACCCATGTATGGGGTGTCTTACGTTTCGTATTGTTTCATCATTAAAAACATATCGCTATGAAAAAGTTAATTGCAATGTTGTGCGTTTTCTGCATGGTAGGTTTGGCCACGACAGATGTTATGGGTCAGAATCCCGCCGCACGGCAAACTACTTCTTCAAGTAGTCGGACACAAACCACTTCCAGCGCGTCTAGCCAAGCTGCGCGTCAGGTAAAGAAAGGCGATGTACAGTTGAATAGAGCCAACAGCAGCTATCAAAGAGCTCAGACCATCAGTAATACAAGACCAGCCACCGTACCGGCTAACAATTCTTCCAGAACCTCCACCTCCACGGCGAGACCGTCTTCTTCCAGTGCTACAGCAAGACCCGCTACATCTTCTGCCACGACAAGACCCGCCTCCTCCGCCACGACGACCAGACCGGTCACGACGAGACCCGCAACTTCCAGCACTGCCACAAGACCTGCCACTTCTGCCACTACCAAACCGGTGACGTCCTCTTCGGCGGCGACTAACAGGACTACCACAGGGACTCCTTCTGCCACCTCCACCTCTGCCCGAGAGAACAACTCCACGGCTCATACCAGCAATCCGCGTGGTGGATCTGGCGCAGCGAACAATCCTGCTCCTCAAAGAGGATATAACGACCAGGGTCAGCCCAAACCGCAACCCGCTCCGGTGCACAACAACAACTCCAACGCTCCGAAATGCCATCCCTACATGCACCCGAACTACCACAACTTTGGCCACTATATGCACATTCCTCCCCGCATCCGTCCGGTTTACTATCATGGCGTGCCCTACTACTTCTACAATAGCCTCTTCTGCCGCTACATCAATGGCCGCTACATCATCTGCCGCCCGCCTATCGGAGCCGTGATCGCCTACAGCATCTTCAACACCTGGAGACCCATCATTGTAGTCTACAATAACGTTAGCTACTATTATGACGACGGAACCTTCTACAGACGTCACTCCAACAGGATCGATTACGAGGTGGTAGCTCCTCCCATCGGAGCAAGAGTGGCAGAACTCCCCAGCACTTACGAGGAAATTGTCCTGGATGGCAACCTCTACTACAAAGTGGATAACGTTTACTACAAGGAAGTTATCGTAAGTGGATATCTCTGGTACGAAGTGGTCTTCGTCGCCTAACGAAAAAAAAATAAAAAAAAATACACCAAGGTGCGCAGGATACGAAAAAAATTGTATTTTTGCGCACCTTTTCACGCTTGCCCTGTTGTGTAATGGTAGCACCGCAGATTCTGGTTCTGTTTGTATGGGTTCGAATCCTATCGGGGCAACAACAAAATTAAAAAATGACGCATCATGAATGCGTCATTTTTTTTGTTTCGTCACAAAATACTATCTTTGCGGCCGAAAATCTCACACGTAATATGGAACAGAAAAAGAATGTTAAAGACTTGATTATCGCATATTTGATGCTTATTGCCGGCAGTTTCCTTTTTGCCGTCGGAGACGTTATGTTCGTCAACCCATATCTTCTGGCGCCAGGCGGGACCTATGGTCTCTCCAACGTGTTGAACACCGTATGGCCTTGGAAGATCAGTTATTATGCCATCTGTATGGACATTCCGCTGCTGCTCATAGGCACTTGGATCTTAGGCCCCAAATTCGGCTTCAAGACCGTGCTTTCCACAATCATGATTTTCGCTTTCACCTGGATCATTGAGACCTTCTGGGGATACAACCCCGTCATTCATGAAGGTATTGTCTCCGCTGCCGAGCAACTGCCCAACATGGTGCAGATTCCACATAGCGAGATGTTCTTTATGCCAGACTACTTCTTGAACACGGTGGTGGCAGGTCTCATCTATGGTGTTGCTATCGGACTTATTTTCAAGTCAGGAGCCACCTCGGGAGGCAGTGACATCATCTCCATGATCATCCACAAATACACCAAGATATCACTAGGTACGCTGGTCATGGTGGTGGACTCCATCATCACACTCACCACGCTCATTGCTTTCAAACAGATTCGCCTGCCCATCTACTCTATCCTTTTGATTTATATCGAAGGAAAGATCATCGACCTCATCGTGGAGGGATTCAAATCCTACAAAACCGCCTTCATCGTCACCAACGAAGTGGACAACATGCGAAGCTTCATTATTGACGACTTGAAACGCGGAGGCACCTTGTTCGTGGGGAAAGGCCTATATGCGGGAGTGGAACGCAACATGATCTATGTTTCCCTTGACCGTGCAGACTTCGTGAAATTGAAAGACAACCTCCACCGCATTGACCCCACCGCCTTCGTCAACCTGATTGAAAGTGCGGAGATTATGGGACAAGGCTTCAAAGCGTTACCCAAAGAGGAGTAGTCTGCTTACAGGAGATATTTCCAGACACCGACAAATTGTATCAGCACGCCGAGCAAGACAAAAATATGGAATACGGCGTGCCGGTATGGCTTCTTTTTACCGATCTGATAAAGAATGGCTCCAATCGTATAGGCTATACCACCTCCCAATATCCACATAAAACCTGGGAGTGTCATGGCTTGTATGGCTGGCTTGAGACTGACAATGACGCACCAGCCCATGCCCAAATAACAGGCCATGGAGAACTTGGAGTATTTATGCAAATCTATGGCATTGAGGGTGGCGCCGAGAATGGCTAACGCCCACTCGACTCCAAGAATAGACCACGCCATAACCGGGTTAATCAGCCGAATGCCCAACAAGGTGATGGGTGTATACGTGCCAGCTATCGTGAAAAAGATGACACAATGATCCACCACCCGCATCACCTGTTTGGACATCCCTTTAGGAAGACCATGATAGATACTGGACACCACCAGCATGGCCAAAACGGACAATACATATACCACACTGCTCAGCCTAGCATAAGGATGTGGATGCTGGCTTGTGGCATGGATCACTATTCCCAGCATCACCAACGCACATAACACTCCAAAGAGATGACTGTACATATTCATCCTCTCCTCTTTCAGAGAATAATTAGGCAAAGGGCGCTCCGACAAGGGTGTTCTTTTTGAACGGGTCATATCCAAGTGATTTTAGCAGGCAAAAATATAAAATATTTGTCTTGTCGGAACATTGCTCGACAGAACCTTATACAGATCTTGACTTGGTTGACACGTGTCTGAAATTTATGTACTTTTGCCCAAAAAACAAAGGCTACACCCAAGCCCCTACAGAAGCATTGAATCGGCTTTAAACAATGGTATTTAGCAGTATCGAGTTCATATTCTACTTTCTCCCGATAGTACTACTGATTTACTATCTGGCACCCAAAAGGGCAAAGAATGTCGTGCTGTTAATTGCGTCTTTGGCCTTTTACGCATGGGGAGCACCCGATTTTTTCCTCATTTTCATATTCTCGATGATATGTAATTTCCTGATCACCAAGAAAATGCATAACACCCAGAATGTAAAGCCGAGAAAATTATGGATGGCATTGTCCCTGATTTTGAACATTGGTCTCCTGGCCTATTTCAAGTACATGAACTTTTTCATGGACAACTTGAACGCCATCTTGGAATTTTCGCACCTCTCCGCCCTTCGATTTACTCGGGTAGCCCTACCCATTGGCATCTCGTTTTTTACTTTTCAGTCTATCAGTTACACGGTAGATGTCTATCGTAAAGTATCGGAGCCATTGCACCGCTGGTACGACTATCTGCTTTACATCTCCCTCTTTCCACAATTGATTGCGGGCCCTATCATCCGATACAACACCATTGCCGACCAACTCGTTGACCGGGACATCCCGATAACCGGCAGAGTGGAAGGTTTTCGTCGTTTCACCATCGGATTGGGCAAAAAAGTTCTGATTGCCAATACTATGGCGGTGCTGGCAGACGAGGTTTTCGCCATGGATTTCCACAGCATGTCGTCAGGCACTGCCTGGATCGGGATTCTGGCTTACACCTTCCAGATATATTTTGACTTTTCAGGTTACTCCGACATGGCCATCGGCATAGGCAGAATGTTAGGATTCCGCTTCAGCGAGAACTTCAACGTACCCTATATCAGTCAAAGTATCAGCGAGTTCTGGAGAAGATGGCATATCACATTAGGCGGGTTCATGAAGGAATATCTTTACATCCCGCTGGGCGGCAACCGGATATCCAAGGGGCGTACCTATTTCAACCTCTGGTTAGTATTTCTGATCTCAGGTCTTTGGCACGGCGCCTCCTGGACTTTCGTTTTATGGGGCATTTTTCACGGCACATTCCTGATTTTCGACCGACTATTCATGCTGGATATACTGAAAAAAATGGGGCGTTTCCCATCCATCTTATTGACATTCTTCATAGTGGTATTAGGATGGGTAATCTTCCGTGCCGACACCGTGGGAGGTGCCATCGATTATTACCAAGCATTATTTGCATTTAGGCCGGGCACAACAGTGCTCATCTCCCGTCAGGGTTACTTGTTCTTCGTTCTAGCGATTCTCTTCTCATTCCTGCCTGCCTTGAAAATTGGAGACAAATGGATGGGGTTGTTTTTCAACGATGCCTCCACCAAGGGTTCTTCCATCATCCTATTTATCATATCCATCGTATTGTTTTTTCTGTCTATCGGGGCGCTCGCCGTCACGGATTTCAACCCATTTATTTATTTCCGATTCTGATGAAAAAGCCCCGTTTACATACTATCCTTTTCGTGATCCTGATGATCATCCTATGCTTTCCTATGCTTCAGCATGTTGGGCATCTGTTCCATTTCAGACAGCTGGACGGATTCACGGCTCCTGTAGAGCCTGTAAAACTCAGCCTGGACAGCTATCGGACACAAAAATATCAGGACTATGTACGAAAGTATCTTCAGCAGAACTTCGGCTTCAGAAACATCTACATCAGAGCATACAACCAATTCACCTACGACCTCTTCCATGAGTCCACGAACAACAATCTCGTCATAGGGAAGAAGCATGAGTTTTATTTGAAACAATACACGGATGTGTACACGGGCAAGACGCTTCGAGACCAATATGGAAGTGAAGACCGTGCACGGATAGCGATGCAGCGGAACATAGAGGAGACTTGCCGGATGATCGACACACTCAAGACATTCGGCACCGACATCATCGTGGTTTTAGCCCCTTCAAAGCCTCTGATCTATCCGGAATATCTACCGGACAACATCCGGAGAGAGCATTATCCATTCTCCATTCAAGAAGAATACGCTCGTCTTTATGAACAAGCCGGCATAGCACACATCAACTTCATTCCACTATTCTTGGAACTGAAAAAGAGTGCCTCTTATCCTGTTTACACCCCATTCGGCACCCATTGGGCGCATTCCACGATACCTTTTGTGGCGGATACCATCTTGCAAAAGATTGCATCCGTGAAAGGGTATCCCATGCCCCATGCCATATGCACCGATAGTAATCTCACCACACGCTATCGCAACAGTGACAAGGAGTTGGAATCCCAACTGAACCTGCTATTCCCTCTACGGCACGAGCGGATCCCGATGCCCACATTCAAACTACATGGTGGCGAAAAAAGTCCTAAGCCCAATTTGCTGGTCGTGGGTGACAGCTACTTCACGCAATTGGAAAACACCGACTTTGTCAAGGCTTTCAACCAGGTGGATTATTGGAAATACAATGAGACAGCCTACTCCTCCAAGCAGGGAAGAAGTGGCAAGATTTCGCTTCTCCCACGCTATGAAATCATCACTGAGGCAGATGTCATCCTTCTGGTTTTCACCGATATGCATGCCTATTCCTATTTCTTTGATTTCCTTGCTACAGTTGAGCAGGCTTTGAAAGACGGGCCTGGTTTCGACAAAATCGACAAGGAAGAAGCCATTCGGGACATCATGGATCGGATCAAGGGAACTCCAGCGTGGTATGAGAGTGTCAAGAAGCAGGCGAAAGAGAAGAGAATTAGTGTTGACCAATGCTTGCGCAACAACGCGGAGTGGGTCTTTGAGCAAGAGCACAACTAGAGGAGAACGCGTAGGATTCTGAATCATGAGATAAAAAAAGCACCGAACTCGCT
>JAFYEU010000025.1 GCA_017544105.1 Bacteroidales bacterium | reverse complement strand
GAAGATGTTGCAGCTGCACCAGCGTACTTCCGCACCCAAATGCACCAACGTCTCTATCAAGACGGCCGTCTGGATGGTCATGTGCAGGGAGCCCATGATGCGCACGCCCTTGAGTGGTTGGCTGTCCCCGTACTTTTCGCGCAAAGCGATGAGTCCGGGCATCTCCTTTTGTGATACTTCAATGTCTTTACGGCCCCATTCGGCCAGTGCCATGTCGGCGATTTTGTATTGGATATTGTAATCGGTCATGTCGTGTTCAGTATTTGTAAAACGTAGAGACGCAATGCATTGCGTCTCTACCATATTTGAAAAAAGGATTATCTACCTTTGTTTTTTAGTGTTGCATTGTGGTCGGATGCATGTCAACACGGGTGTAGATTTCAGGTCTGAAGTATTTGCTCATGAACTCTATCATGTCTTTCTTGGTGATGGAGTTGACGATGTTGTCATATTCGGACGGAGCAATAATCGGTTCATCGTTATTGATTTTGCCGCTGATATAGTTAATCCAGAAATTGTTGGTCTGGATGTTCTTGGCGCGGGTACTGATCATCTGCTTCTTCACGAGGGCCATGGTTTTCTTATCCGGACCTTTGGCCTTGAAGTCGTTGAGGATCTTAAGGCTGGCGGCGGCCAGTTTGTCGGTCTTCACAGGGTCGCAACCCAGCAGGATCATCAGCTGGAGTTCCGGATGAGGAAGCTTGGTGGCTCCCATGCTCACCATCGGAGAATAGACATCTCCCATCTTCTCACGTACGATGCGTACGAATTGGATGTCCAATGCTTCGCCAATCATGTCAGCGATGATGGAGTTGCGATAGCTCCATTCAATGGGATTGTTGATCATCATGCCCATCCAGCCCTGCTCTTCAGTGCCAGCATAGACAGTTTGCGTGGTGGCTTTGTCGGGACGCGGTTTCAGTACGCTGAGGTTGAAGTTCTCTTTCTTGTCCGGATTGGTCTTCATGGAACCAAGATAGAGCTCTACAAACTCTTTCATCTGCGTTTCATCGTAGTTGCCCACGAAGAAGAAGGTGAAGTCGGCAGGATTGGCGAAACGCTCTTTGTAGATCTGTACGGCGCGGTCGAAGTTCACCTGTTTCAGATACTCTTCATCGAAGGTGATCATCTGCTTCATGTAAGGATCGTTATTGTAGGTGGCGTCAATCAACTTGCCCAAGAATCGGTACATCGGCTGGGCATTGATCATCTTGATACCCTCGCGGGTCTCGTTCATCACCAACTCGAAAGCGTTGGGGTCGATGCGAGGGTTGGTGAAGAAGGCGTTGAGATACTGGAAGAAGAACTCCAGGTCTTTCGGGGAGGAGGATCCAGAGAAGCCTTCAGATAACAGGTTGATTTCGGGAGAAACGCCTGCATTTTTACCTTTCATCTTCTTCATCAAGGAGTTGTAATCGATTTCAGCGATACCGCCACGATCGATGATGTCAGCGGCAAAATCAACGGAAGCCAGATCTTTCACGGGATAGAGGCTCTTGCCGCCCTTGCTGCTGGCTTTGAACAGGATTTCATCGTTCTTATAATCGGTTTTCTTCAGATAAACGGTGATGCCGTTGGAGAGGGTCCACTTTTCAGCACCCACGGATTCGATCTTTTCTATCGAAGTGATCTTGCCAGGCGTCAGTTTTTCAACATTTAAGATCTCTTGCTCCTTATAGGTGTCCACATAGGGCTGAACATTAGCCAATGACTTGTCTTTCAAGATAGAGAGGATTTCCTCTTTGGTCGGAACGGAGACCCCTTCCTTTTCGGGAGCAGTGACGATGGCCACCATGTTGTCTTCCGTGATCCAATTCTTAGCCAAAGCGTTGATTTCAGCCAAGGTGATGCCTTCTACCAGCTTCTTGGCATAGGTGTTTTCACGTTTTGCACCCGGAATGGGGTCATGGCGCAGGAAGTTGTTGATGTATTGGGAGGCAAAACGGGCAGATTCGGTCTTGTCAACTTCCTTGGCGGCCTTGTCGTATCTCTCTAACAGTTCTTCTTTGGCGCGGTCGAGTTCAGTCTGCAGGAAACCATATTTCAACACGCGGTAGTCCTCTTGCATGAGTACGCGCAGCGCTTCTTGAATACGATTTTCCTTGGCCATGGCTTGGCAGGCATAGGCATCGGTGTTGCCGATAAATTCACCATAACCGGCAGCAGCGCCCAAGAACGGGCATTTCGGATCCTGGGTCATCTCTTCAAAACGGGCATCGAACATGGCATTGTACAGATCGATGCAGAGTTGTTGACGGAAGTCGCCGATGGTCTTCATCGGGGCGTGTTTGTGCTTACGGATAAGCATCACCTGGCTGCCAGTGGCCTCTTTGTCGGTGCAGACAGCCACCAGCGGCTCCTTGTTGGTGCCGATACCGTAGATCTCTTTCTTTCTGGGATTCTGCTTGGCGGGGATGTTGCCGAACATCGTCTTGATCTTCGCTTCCACTTCATCCACGTTGATGTCGCCAACTACGATTACAGCCTGCAGATCCGGACGATACCAGTCTTTGTAGAAGTCTTTGATAACTTGATAATCAAATGTTTGCAGGATATCGAGCTTGCCGATGGGCATACGTTCGGCATAACGGGAGTCCTTCATGAGGACAGGCCAGTACTCTTTGCGCATACGGTCATCGGCACCCAGACCGAGACGGTATTCCTCAATGATAACACCGCGTTCCTCGTCAATCTCTTTGTTGTCGTAGAGCAGCCCAGCAGCCCAGCCTCTCAGGATCTTGAGGCCGAGGTCGATGTTGCCGGGATCATCAGTCGGCATGGGGATCATATAGACGGTCTCGTCAAAGCTGGTGTATGCGTTAAGGTCAGCGCCGAACACCACACCCTTGCTACGCAGGTGGTCCACCACGCTGTTGCTCGGGAAACCCTCAATTCCGTTGAAGGCCATGTGCTCGGTGAAGTGTGCCAGACCCTGCTGGTTGTCGTTCTCTTGGTTGGAACCGGCGTTTACGGCAAGACGGAACTCCACGCGGTCCTTCGGGTAGGTGTTCTTGCGAATGTAATAGGTCAGGCCATTGTCCAACTTGCCAATGGTCACATTCGGATCCGCTTTGATGGGATCATTCAGGTTGAGGTCACTTTTCTGCGCGAAAATAGGCAGCGAGCAGAAAAGCACCATCACGAAGACAAATAATTTTTTCATTTTAGATGATTTTTATGGATTATTAATGATTCAACGTTATGTTTAGTTTGATTTTTTCGAGAACTTGAATTTCCGGGATAAGATCAAGATAACACCCATGATGGCTATTAGGGCCAGCGGGATCACGATGTTGAGCGTGGCAATCATCGTCTTGTTCTTTCTGATCTTCTCTTGGTTGAGAGAACCTATCTTGAAGTTCTTGGCGCGCAGTTGCAGCAGATCATCGTCGGCACAGAGGTAGTTGATGCAACTGAAGATAAAGTCTGCATTGTCGTACATGGTGCGGGTGTAGATGTCGTAACCGGTAGGATAGGGTTGGTTGCGTTTCCGGTCGAAGGGGTTGCGGATAATGTCACCGTCAGACACAAAGATCTGCCGGGTATAAACGCTCTTGTCGCGGTAGTCCAGTTGTTTGATCGTGTCGAATTCGATGGGCAGGATGCCTTTGAAGGCGGAGGTGAACTCACCTTCCACCAGGACGGCGACAGGCAGGTTGCGGAAGGCGAACTCCTGCGGATTGGGTTTGGTGAGGCCTACGCGCAGGGTCACGATGGAGGGCGCAGGGGTCAGCTTGGTGCGCTCGGAGGTGGTCATCAAGACGGTCTTGGTCAGGTCGTTCTCGCGTCCCACCAGGTCGATGCTGCTGGCAAACTCGGAACGGATCTCTTTCATGTTGCGCACGATGGGATGGTCGCTGAAGTTGACGATGTCCAACACGTAGGGGAAAGCCATGAACTTGTATTGTGGCTGGTCACCGATCATACTGACCTGCTGCGGGATGGGCAGGCAGCTGAGGTCCTGGATCAGGTTGCTGTTGATACGTACCCCATAAGTGAAGAGGAGGTCGTTGATATAGAGGGAGCGTGGGGTTGCGAAAAACTCCGGCGTATTCTGCAGGCTGTCCAGAGAGGCCGTGGTGTTGTCAATGAGCCACAGCACCTTGCCGCCACGCATGATGAACTGGTCGATGATGTATTTGTCGTATTCTCTGAACGGTTGGGTGGGCTGGGCAATGATGAGCACATCATATTTGTTGTCTCCCAGCTTGAGCTCATCGCTGGTGGAATCCACCAGCGAGATGTTGCGCAAGGCATTGATCTTACCGTCCAGGGTGATCCGGTCCACATTGTAAAAGCGTTGCAGTTGCGCAGCCGCCCAATAGGTGCTGAAGAAATCCAACTCCCCGTGACCATCCAAAAAGGCGACTTTCGGCTTCTCTGTCTTGAGCAGCCGGCGGATAGGGGCTACCAGATTGTATTCCAACTCTTCGGTGGAATACTGCAGCCAGTTGGCACCCGAAGGATCCGCCACTACCAATTTGGCCGGATACTCCTTGTTGCGGTAGGAGATGATGGCCCCGGGAATGACCATGTGTGTGGAGAAACCGTTGGCGTCTTCCCGACTGACGGGGATGGGCTCCAACCCTTTTTTCACAAACTCGCCCAAGATGTTGTTGACCTCTTCTGTGTTTTGACCATCCAGCGGATCAATGAACTCGTAATAGACGTTCTGGTTGTAGCTGCGGAAGTCCTGTAACATCTGTTCCACCTGCTTGGCAAAGAGCTGATAGTCGGCAGGCTGGTCCTTGCCTTTCAGATACACCCGCACATACACTTTGTCTTCCAGCCCTTTCAACATTTCGATGGTGGAAGGGGAGAGCGAGTGCCGTTTGTCTTTGGTCAGGTCGATGCGGAAGAAGAAAAAGGAGGAGAGTATGTTGAGAATCAACACAATCACCAGGGCTGCCACAAGCCCTATGACGGTGTTTTTCTTGAATTGGATACTGCTATTTTGATTTTTGTTGTTCTTCATAACTGTCTGATTAAAGGTTACCATTTACGACGAAGCAGTACAATTTCGGTGGCGAAGAGGAATAAAAAGATGACACTGAGGAAGTAAATGACGTCGCGGGAGTCAATCACGCCTTTGCTGATGGAGGCGTAGTGATGTTCGATGCCCAGGGTCTTGATGTAGTAACCGACTGCGCCAAGCGATTCGAAAGAATAGATGAATGCGAAGCCGAAATAGCAGATGAAGCAAAGCAAGGCAGCGATAATGAAGGCAATGATCTGGTTGTTGGTGATGGAAGATGAAAACAGACCGATGGAGATGAAGGTGGCACCGAGGAAGACAAGTCCAAGATAGGAACCCCACGTGCTACCCATGTCGATATTGCCGACGGGGTTGCCGAGCAGATACACGCTGATGATATAGATGAAAGTGGGGATCAAGGCTATGACGAGCAGGGTGAGGCATGCCAAGAACTTGGCGCTGATGATCTGCAGGTCGGTAAGGGGTTTGGTGAGCAGGATGTCCATGGTTCCGGTGCGGCGTTCCTCAGCAAAGGAGCGCATGGTGATGGCGGGCACCAAGAAGATGAACAAAAACTGCGAAAGGTTAAAGAGTCCGTGTATGTCGGCCATGCCAGCTTCCATGATATTGTCCATGTTGGGGAACACCCATAGAAAGAGACCGGACACAATCAGGAAGACCCCTACAAAAATGTAGCCTAATATGGAGCTTAAAAAGGCCTTTATTTCTTTGAGATACAGATAGAACATCGTATTAAATTTTAAGCCTGCAAACATACATAAATTTCGCCAATTTTCAATAGCGAATAGCTAGGGGCTAATAGCGAATGGCCAACGGTCTTTTCACTTCAGTCCGTCACGATGCAGAAGGGCGTCGGGGGAGGGCTCGTGACCGGCGAAATCGGTGAACATCTGCATGGCATCCACGCTGCCGCCTCTGGACAGGATGGTCTTACGATAGCGTTGGGCGGTTTCCACATTCATCACACCCTCTTGGACAAAGCAGTTGAAGGCGTCGGCTTCCAGCATCTCGGCCCATTTGTAACCGTAATACCCTGCCGCATAGCCGCCTGAGAAGAGATGGCCGAAGGAGGTGCTCATACAGGTGCCGGGCACCACGGGGAACAGTTCCACAGTGTCGAAGACACTGCGCTCCACGGCATACACATCCTGAAGCTGGTCGGGTGGTGTGGTATGCCATTTCATGTCGAGATAGCCGAAGGAGAGCTGGCGGGTGCAGGCATATCCTGCCATGTACTGGCGCATTTTGCGTATCTGGACGATGAAGCTCTCCGGTATGCGCTCCCCTGTCTGATAGTGGCGAGCGAAGGTCTCCAGGAAGAGAGGCTCCACGGCCCAGTTCTCGTTGAGTTGCGAGGGCAGCTCCACAAAATCACGCGGGGAGTTGGTGCCCGACAGGGAGGCATAGGGTACTTCTGACAGGATGCTGTTGAGAGCATGGCCGAACTCGTGCAAGAAGGTGGTGACCTCCCCGAAGGTCAGCAGCGAAGGCATCTGCTCCGTGGATGGGGTGAAGTTCATTACCAAGCTGACCAGCGGACGTACATCTTGTCCGTCCTTATCCCGATACTGCTCCCGGAAGTTGGTCATCCAGGCACCACTGCGTTTGGTGGCCCGTGGATGGAAGTCCAAATACAACACCGCCATGAAACGGTCACCGTCATAGACCTCATAAACTTTCACGTCCGGGTGGTATTTCTCAATCTCTTCGCTCGCTACAACGCGCAGACCATATAGTCTTTCGGCTAACCCCAACACTCCCTTGATGACTTGCTGGAGTTCAAAGTAGGGCTTCAGCGCTTCGGTGCTCAGATGGAAGAGAGCCTGTTGCTGCTTTTCCGCATAATAGGCATAATCCCATCGTTGCAGGGGTCCTTCAAAGCCGATGGATTCCGCATATTGCTGTAACGTCGCAATCTCTCGCCGACCGGCGGGCAGGGCGTAGGCCTTCAGCTCATCCAACAACCCATATACCCGAACCGTACTCTTGGCCATGCGGTCATGCAAAGCATAGTCGGCATAGGTCTGGTAGCCGAGCAGCTGTGCTATCTCATGGCGACAGGTTACAATGTCGAGGATGTTCTGGCAGTTGTCATAGGGGTCGTGAAAGGCTTTGCAGGAGGAGTGCATATACATCTCGTGACGCAACTCCCTGTCATCGGCATATTTCAGGATGGCAGTGACACAAGGGGCCGACAGGTCGAAGAGATATCCCTCTTTTTGTTGCTCTTGCGCTTTTTGGGCAGCTAGACTGAGCGCGGATTCCGGCACTCCCTGCAGCCGTGTCTTGTCGGGCAGCAGCAACGTGTAGGCGTTGTTGGCCTCCAAGGCCTGGTGACCGAAAGCGAGGGTGAGGTTTGCCAGCCGGATGCTCAACTCATTGAAACGCTTCTTGCCGGCCTTGTCCAGGTCCGCCCCACTGTGGATGAATCCATCATAGGTGTCTTCCAGCAACTTCCGATCCAAGGGATTCAAGGAGTCTAACTCGTTCTGATAAACCGTCTTGATGCGCCGGAACAATTCGGCATCCAGATGGATGCTGTTGGAGAACTCGGAGAGCAGGGGCTGCACCTTGTCTGCGATGGCGTGCATTTCCGGGGTGCCGTCACATTCCAAGATGTTGAAGAAAAGCTCCGTGACACGATTCAGCATACTGCCTGTATGCTCTAAAGCAACAACCGTATTCTGAAAGGTCGGGGCCTCCGGATTGGTACGGATGGCGGCAATCTCCGCCTTGGCCTGTCGGATGCCCTCCTCAAAGGCGGGCTGGTAGTGTTCTATCTTGATCTGGCTGAAAGGGGGAGTCTGCCGAGGCGTATTCCATGCTCGGCAGAAAGGATTTTGAAGCATATTATCATGCATGTCGTTTGATACTTTTCAACTTTGAACTTTGACTTTGAACTTCTAACTCTTCACCAACGACACTATCGCCAAGGCCGCTACGCCTTCCTTCTGTCCGGTGAAGCCCATCTTTTCGTTGGTTTTGGCTTTGATGGAGAGGCTGTCAGGGTTGAGGTGAAGAAGGGGAGCCAGGGTCTCCACCATCGGGTCGATGTAGGGTTTCATCTTAGGTTCTTCCAGGATGAGGGTACAGTCAAGGTTGTTGACGGACCAGCCTTTCTCTTGGATAAGGTCCACGACTTTTCCGAGAAGAAGCTTGCTGTCGATATTTTGGAACTGCTGGTCATTGTCCGGGAACTGCGTGCCGATGTCTTTCAATGCGGCGGCGCCGAGCAGTGCGTCACAGATGGCATGGATGAGCACATCGCCGTCTGAATGGGCGGCCAATCCCTTCTCAAAAGGAATGCGAATGCCCCCGATGACGAGTGGTCTGTCGAGGGCAAATCGATGTGAGTCGTAACCAAGTCCTACACGGAATTGCATATTATCTCAGTCTTCCTTGTTGTTTGATTTCGTCTTTGTTGAAAGAGGTGAAGTCCAAGGAGAGGGTGAAGCGCAGGGTGTTGGCCAGCGGGTGATATTGTTGTATTGCAAACAGATAAGCTACATCAATATTCAGGATGTTGTACTTGAATCCCACACCCATGGTCAAGAATTTACGATTACCCTTGTTTTTGTTCTCGTTGAAGTAACCGGCTCTTACGTAGAAGAAGTCACGGTAGCTGTACTCCAAGCCCAAAGCGAAGTTGATCTCATGCATCTCTTCAAGGAAGCCGCCAGGGGCATCGTAGAAGGATTGGAAGATGCCGACAGGTACGGAGACGTCCGGATTGCGGCCCGAGGCGATGACGGGATTGTTGGACTCGTCGTAGATGATGCGTCCGGCAGAGTCGGTGGCATATACAGGAGGAGTGGGAACTAACAGTTTGTTGATTTCACCCGTGACAGCCAGCTTGTTGTAACCGTCGAAGTTCATCTCATAGCCTACACCGAGTTTGAGGTTTGTGGGCAGGAAGTCGCGGCGAAGGGTACCGGAAGAGTAGGACATCTTGTTGCCGATATTGGAGATGGCAAGACCGGCACGGAGGGTCTGTCCTTCCATGTTGCGGGCTTTGAAATCCTGCTCGTAGAACAGGGAGACGTCGGCGGCACCGGCCAGGCCGGGCTTGGTCTCCACACCACCAACATACTGGTTGGCAGTAAGGTTGGAGTATATGAAACGCGGTGTGATGGCAATGGATAATTGGTCAATCAACTTGCGCGAGTAGGAAAAGTCAAGGGAGAACTCATTGGGGTTTTGAGTGCTCATGTTGTGGCCCTGCTCGTCGGTGAACTGGATGTCGCCGAGTGAGAAATAGCGAAGCGAGAAGGCGATAGCATCCATATCGGTCATTTTCCAGTAGGTGGACAGATAGGCTAAGTTGATGTCTTTGACCAACTTGCGAAGCCAAGGACTGTAAGAAAGCGATACGCCGAAGGTGTTCTTGTTGAAGACGTATTTGGCTGAATTGTATGCTTGGGAGTTTACATCAGCGGAGGTGGCCACACCAATATCACCCATGGCACCCGCGCGGGAGTCCGGGGCTATCAGCAGGAAGGGTACAGCCGTGGTGATGGCGTTCAAACGACCCAGATAGTCATGCGGGTCATCAGGAACGTTTTGTGCATATCCAGAAGTGGCTAATGTAAGAATAATCAGGAGGAAAACCGATACTTTTTTCATTTGTTTGCTTTACTGTTTTTTTTCTATGATGATTTTTAACGGCCTATATAACGAGCCTTTTTCGATATTATTATAAACGAACGGATTTTTTTCTGCCAAGCAGTTGTTAAACCTTGACTTCTAACTCCTAACTGACAACTTTTAACTTTCAATCACCAGAGCATCGGCGACCACTTCGGCGAGGGATTTGACCTCCACGCCCAGTTTGTAGGTGTGATTGATCTGCATAAGCTGGTCCACGCAGTTGTGGCAGGGGGTGATGACCACGTTGGCGCCGGTGGCGATGATCTGGTCGGCCTTGATTTTGCCTACTGCCAGGCGGCGTTCGTTGTATTCGCTCATGGCTAGCATGCCCCCGCCTCCGCCGCAGCAGAAGTTGTCGCTTCCCGTTGGCGTCATCTCGATCAACTCGGGGACGGCTGCCTTTGCCACAAAGCGCAGGGAGTTGAACAAGCCGCCGTTTCGAGTGATGTTGCAGGGGTCGTGGATGGTGTATTTCTTGGTATTCAACGATTTGTCCAGTTTGATTTTACCCTCTTTGATGTAGGACTCCAGCAGTTCTATCAACGTGATGATCTTGAAGTCGGGATGTTCTTTCAAGAAGTTGGGGGCTTCCCAGCGGGCGGCGCGGGAGCCATGGCCGCATTCACCGAGCACAAGGGTCTTGCATCCCATGCGATGTACTTCGTCGAAGAGGTTGCGGGCAATCTGGGAGGCGTGGGCATCATTGCCAGAGAAGTAACCGTAATTGGTCACGTCGTACATGTCCTTGGAGAGGGTCCAGCTGGCGCCGGCAGCATAGAAGATCTTGGCGGCGGCGGCGATGGAGAGCGGGAAGAATTTGGGCTCGCGCGGGTTCAGCGTGTAGAAGAGCTCCGTACCCTCCTTGTTCAACGGGATGGGATTTTCAATGCCCAGTTCATCCTCCAAGTCCTCTGCCATCCAGTCGATGGTGTCCACGAAGTCCTCTTCTGGGATGGCCATGTTGTTCTTGGTCTCCAAAGCGGCATCCACAGTGGCCTGCAGTGACTGCGGAACACGGCCCATGGCGGCCAGCATCCTGCGGCCTGTGCGCACCACAAAGGGGATGTCCACACCGATGGAACAATGCTTCACACAGCGTCCGCACATGGTGCAGGCGCCAAACAGCTCGTCTACCATCTCATCAATCACCTCGTCGGTGAGCTCGCGGGCATTGTTTAACTTCGGAACTGCGCGCCCGAGTAGCGTGCAATAGCGGCGGTAAATGGAAGAAACCATGTCCACTTTCTTGCCCGGGATGAATTTTGCCTCCGGAAAGGTCTTGTAGAAAAGACAACTAGTGCTGCAAAGTCCACAATGCACACACGCATTCAAGTGTGTCAAAAGCTTACTGTCCGTGTGTTTGGTGAGGATATTGACCGCTTTTTGGATCTCTTCTGGGGATGTTTTTGCCATGATGTAAAAATTAAGGCGCAAAAATAATAAAGTTTCGGGTATGCCCGACAACAGGAAAGGTGAAAATTTTCGATGAGGCGATTAAAGGTTAGGGGGTTAGATCTTTTTGTGTGTCCCATCCCTGCGAGACGTCCGGAAAGTACGATACAAGGTGGTCACAACAATAAATCAATTAAACAATTAAACATTTCAACATTTTTCCTATTTTTGCCGCCCCTTTTGAAGACCATTTCATTATGAACGATTTACTGGAAAAATTAGAACTGATATACAAACGTTGGCTCCAGATAGGAGAGGATATTGCCCAGCCCGACGCGATGAACGACATGAAGAAATTCATCAAGATGAGCAAGGACTACAAAGACCTGCAACCGGTGGTGGATGCCTACAAACAATACAAAAACGTAATCGGCAACATCGCCAACGCCAAGGAGATTGTGGCCAACGAAAAGGATGAGGAGTTCCGCGATATGGCCAAGGCCGAGCTCGACAACTTCGTGGAGGAGCGCGACAAACTCGAAGAGGACATCCGCTTTCTGCTGCTGCCCAAGGATCCGCAAGACAGCAAGAACGCGCAGATGGAGATCCGCGCCGGCACTGGCGGCGACGAGGCCAGCATCTTCGCTGGCGACCTCTTCCGCATGTATCAGCACTACTGCGACAAAAAAGGCTGGAAGATAGAGGTCCTCTCCATGACGGAAGGCACCATGGGCGGCTACTAGGAGATTGACTTCGCCGTGAATGGTGATGGCGTCTATGGCATCATGAAATACGAGTCGGGCGTACACCGCGTGCAGCGCGTGCCACAGACCGAGTCCCAGGGGCGTGTGCACACGTCCGCCGCTTCAGTGGTCGTGTTGCCAGAAGCCGATGAGTTCGACGTGGAGCTCAAACAGAGCGACATCAAGAAGGAGACCTTCTGTGCCTCCGGTCCTGGCGGCCAGTGCGTCAACACTACCTACTCTGCCGTGCGCCTCACCCACATCCCGACCGGCATCGTGGTCTCCATCCAGGATGAGAAATCGCAGATTAAAAACCTCGAAAAGGCCATGCGCGTGCTGCGTACCCGCCTGTTCGAGATGGAGTACAAAAAATATCTGGACGAGATAGCCTCCAAGCGCAAGACGATGGTCTCCACCGGCGACCGCTCCGCCAAGATCCGTACCTACAACTATCCGCAAAACCGCGTCACCGACCATCGTATCAATTACACCATGTACAATCTGGGCAATTTCATGAACGGCGACATCGAGGAGGTGCTGCAAGCCCTGCAGGTGGCCGAGAACGCCGAGCGCCTGAAAGAGGCGGTAGAATAAAAAAATCGCGTGCCATCGTAAAAGGCTATGAAAACGACAGCACGCGAAACAAATTAATAGTTGTCAGTTGTTAATTATCAGTTTTAAGTTGGCCAATAGCCAACAGCTAATGGCTAAAACAGCTGCACACCCACTTCTATTTTGGGAAGATCGTTGGAAAAGACATCCTTCTTCCAGAGGTTGGAGATTCTATACTGGCCGTAGATGGAGAAATGTTCCCAACCGACGCGCAGACGGACGCCCCACGCCAGCTTGTTCATCTGCGGACGCATGAAGTTCTGGTCTGTCATCATGATCTCATCATCCCCTTCGCTGAGGAATTTCCCCTTCAGACGACTGCCAGTATTCCACATTCCATAGATGCCCATATCCAAGATACCTCTGTTCCGGCTGCTCTTGCTCAGATAGAAACGCTGGAAGAACTCCAAGTCAAAGGAGGTGACCTTCACATTCTTCTTGCGCAACTCATACCCCGCAGTGATCTGCTCTATGTGCATGGGGAGTGAGGCACTGTCCACGGCAAACCAGGTGGAGCCGAAGCTGAGGTTCAAACCCAAGGCATACACTTTGGCCAGTTTGAAGGTGTTGCCCCAAACGGCAAACAGGGAGCGGGAAACACGATCCGCCGTGTGAATGTTGCCCGACGGCGACCACATCGCAGGAATGGTAAAGCCCGTGCGGAGACTGAACCCAGCCGAGTAGAATTTGCTTTTCTTGTCATAATAATTATCCTTATCGGCTTCCCACTCATAATACACTATGTTGTTGGAGATGTTGCTGTCCGGGGGCGCCGGGAGATTGTCCTTGTTGAGCGTATAGGTTTTATAAGTGCCATCATACCAAAAATGAGCACTCTGACCTTTTTCCAAATCTGCTTTGTCAAAAACGAATCCTTTGGAAGACTTCGAGATAAAATCGTTACCATACTTCACAATAGAGCCGTCACCATTGGAGACTTTGTAAAATAATGTGATGTCGCTTTTGGTTGCGGTGTCGTTGGGTATGAGATAGACATAGTCCTTGTCTTCATAAAGTTTAAAGGATTCTGGTTTGGCTTTTTCACCGGTGAAGTAACCGGCTTGAGGGATGCCATAGCCAAACTGATAATCATAGAAAGGATAATGGTTGCCAGATTTCTCAATCTCCTTCAGCAGTTGCATGGCGGTATAGTCGGGGTGCATCTGCTTGACACAGGCGGCGAAACCCGTCACCATGGGCGTGGCAAAGGAGGTGCCTTGACTGTAGGTGTAGCCGTCAGAGCCATTGGCAACCAGGTCATATCCAGGGGCTACCACATTGGGTTTTAGCCGGCCGTCGGCGGTGGGCCCGAAGGAACTATAGTAGGCAATTGTACTCAAGCCGTGCACGGAACCCACTGAAAGCACCTTGTCCACATCGGCAGGGGTGACCAGCACTTTCCAGTCTCTCTTGGCGCCTTCATTGCCCATGGCGGTGCAAACGAGAATGCCCTTGTCGGCGGCAGTGGCGGCACCTTTGGCAACGCGGGAGGTCCTGCCGTCCATCTCCTTGACATAGTGGAGAGGATCGCCATAACCCAAAGAGCTGTTCACGATGTCAGCGCCGTTCTGGTCAGCCCATTCCAAAGCCTGCACCCACCAGACCTCCTCTTTGGTTTTCTCCGCTTTCACCTCAGTGCGGGCCAACAGGAACTGGGCGTCCGGGGCAAGGCCCAGATGTACGGTGTCGTCCTTGATGCCGGCAATACAGCTCAACACCATCCGGCCGTGATAATGACCATGATAGACGTTTTCCTTTCTCTTGGTGAAATCCCAAGTCTTTACAATCTGGAAGTTTTTAAAAAGATGGGCAAAGGCAGGATGTTTGTCCACTTCGTCAAAACCGCCGTCAAAGACCGCGATGCGGACACCCTTGCCAGTAAATCCCGCTTGGTGGAACTTCTCTCCCTGCATCCAGGTGAGCTCCTCCATGAAATGACCAGTGGAGTCGGTGTCCCATTCCGAGACCTCATCCGTGCTCTCCTCCGCCATAAGGGCTTCTGAAGCTATCCGTTGTACATCGGCCACATAGGGCAACGCGCGGATGGCTGCCAGCTGCTCCTCGTCAGCCGTCACCGCGGTGGCATTGAACCAACGGGATTCACCCACATATTCGGTGGCCAAAGCCGTCACACCCTGTACGTATGCCGGGGTGACCGGATAGTTGGTCTCGTCGTACAAGTCAGCGCCGGCCAGCTGATAACGTACGATGGCCTTGGGGTCGAAATACTCGTACGGATTGAAATTGTCATGCTGCTTGTCGGTGAAAAACACCCAGTAGAGATCCTGTGCGGACAGCTGCGCAGTACAGAAGAAAATACAAGCGATTAAAAGAATTCTTTTCATATTGTTTTATTATTTATTGTGGATTATTCCCTCTATCATTGCTGACCATGTGTCCATTATTTATCAAATGATTGGTTGCAAACACTATTTTCAGCATTACATTAATAGCTTTTAACGTGATAGTTATGGTTTTATTGTTTATACTCCTTGTATTGTTGCATCACCTCCTCCATGGGAATGTCAAGCAGGGTGATGTTCTTGAAGAAGAGCGGTAGCTCCACCTCCATGAACTGTTTTTTGCGGATTGCCATGATGACCTCCTTGGCCTCGGGAGCCACATAGAAGCCGATGCCCCGGCGGTTCACAATGATTTCGCGCTGTTGCAGATAGTCGTAGGAACGCATTACCGTGTTGGGGTTCACCTCAAAACGGACCGCCGCCTCACGCACGGAAGGGATCTTGTCTCCCGCATTCCAAGCTCCTTTCAGGACCTGCTCGAAAACCCAATCCACAATCTGCATGTAGATAGTCTGTACGTTATTGAAATCCATATTAAGCCTCCGTTTCTCTTAATCTCAAAAAGCTGAGTACATAGTTATAGATGATAACGCAAGATCCTATCGTATAGGCTATAGCCTTGACAGCCTTCTCTGACAAATGCCAGTTTGGCCAGAGGGGGAATGAGAGGTCAACATCAAAAAAGGCGATCGGACCAATTTGGCCCACCTGAAGCCAAAAAGTCAGGAAGAACAACAGGCCGAAAGCCCATCCGATGACAATCAGGGAGCCCAAAGTCTTCAGCAGCGCTCTTTTCTTGAAATAGATGGCGCCGAAAAAGGCCACAGAGATGAGTATAAACATCGGGAACAGCACTTCCCGGATGGCTTTGAGCACTATGATGTAGCTATTGGAGAACACCTCCCCCGGGGTGATTACCACCGTTTGTTTAAAGCTCAAGACAACCGCAATGGCAATGCTCAGGCCCAGCATGATGGCCACGAAAGAGAGCACCACATAATACACGTTGGCCAAGAACATATTGGCCACCACCTTTTCACCTGTGGAAGCCGGGATGGTCAAATAGTGGATACTGGAAGATGTTTTGGACAGATGCCTGAACAGATAGGAAACCAGCACAAAAGCCGCAAAGACCATCCAAAAATCCATAGAAGAGTTAATATATTGAATTCCTGCACTTACTTCGCTCACAAACCGGAAGCTCATCATGAAAGCACAGCCGGCCAGCACCAAGAAATAGCTCAATAAATCGCGCCGCCAATTCTCAATAAAGTAGGCGCTCAACAATCTTTTTATATTTTGAAAGTTCATAATCGTCAATTTTTAAGGTTATAATGATTCCTTTACTTTTCCGTCCGTAATCACCACTGTGTCTTCATCCGTCGTGACCGTAATCGTATTTTGAGGGTCATCAACACGTGATTCATATTTCTCCGGATTTTCGCGTATCAATTTCTTCGCTTTCTGAATGTTGATGGTCAGAAACACCACCATGAGGAGAGCTAGGATGGCAAAGGTGATGATCAAAATCTTATTGGTATATTTTTTCATAACCGGTATTATTTATCGTTAAACAAAGAGGATATTTCTTGCGGATTGTGCATGATGGCATTGAAGAGCAGCTCCAGGTCCACATTGGAGTCTTCACCGTTGGGGTTATCCATGATGGCACTGACGCCGCCGGCAAACTCTTCCTGGTAATAGGCCTTGCGACCTTCCTGATAAGCACCGAAATAGAGCTTCTCGGTGAGGTCGTAAATAGAGGTGTTCATCAATATATGGCCTTTCTCCAGGATCGTGACCATGTCGATGAGACTGTGGAGGTCGCGCACCTGATGGGTGGAGATGAGGATGAGACGGTTCTCGTCGGCCGCCGAAGCCATGATGCGGCGAAAGGCACTCTTGGAGGGGATGTCCAGTCCATTGGTGGGCTCGTCCATGATGAGAATCTTCGTGTTGGTGGCCAGTGCAAAGGCAATCAAGAATTTCTTCTTCTGACCGTGGGAGAACTTGTCGGCATAGCCATGACAGCCGTCCATCTCCAACTCAGACATATAATATTGGAAACGTTCATGGTTGAAATAGGGATAGAAGGGGGCGTATGATTTCAGATAATCCTCTACCGTCAAGTGCGGCACGAAGATCTCCTCCTGCAGGAAGTAAAGGTCTTGCAGCGTCTCCGCTTTGCGCAGGGAGGCGTTGATGCCGGAGATTTCAGCGGTGCCGCTGTTGGGGAAGAGCAGTCCCGCCATGATTTTCAACAGGGTGGTTTTGCCTGCCCCGTTTTTTCCAAGAAGGCCATAGATGTGGCCGGGCTCCATCGTCATGCTGACATCCGTAAAGAGGATGTGCTTGGGACTGTAGCCGAACCGGATGTTTTGTAATTGTATCATCGTATTATTGAATTGGTGTATTAATAAACTAAAACACCGCAAAAATATAGTTTAGATGAATAGGTTGTACACTTAGATAAAAATTTTTTCTTATTCATTATCAACAACTTATAATTTTCATAAAAGAAAAGCGTCTCCAAAAGGGCGGATTTTTCGGAGAAAAAGTGTATGAGTGTGATAATACAGTGATTTTTTCTTGGGAGTAAAACGAAAAATAATTATTTTTGCAGGCGTATATACATAATATAGTATTCATCAATTTTAAAAGAATAAAGCAATGAAGAACAAAACCATGCCTTTGATTATTGTAGCCTTAGTCGCTATCTTGGTTATTTTAATCGCCATTTTGGTATCTACCAGCACACGGCACAAAATCAACAAATTGGATAAATTTGCCAACTTGGTGGAACAGCAATACACCCAATATTCCGCTTCCGACTTGGAGAAGGCGCAGGCCAAGTATGAAAAACTCGTGGCCAAAGTTGAGAAGGAAGAGTTGTCGGGTGAACAGCAAGCCCAGGTCAGTGAGTTGAAAGGTCGTTGCAGAGGTTACTTTGCGCAGGCCAAGGCGCGCATGATCTTGGAAGACTTTAAAAATGCCGTCGATGAGGCCGGAGACGACGTGAAAGACTTGATAGAGTCAAAGCAGTAAGAAGCGGATATTCGCCGTTAGTTGTTGGCCATTAGCTGTTAGCCAATAGCTAAGAACTTAAGGTATAATATAAAATATAGGATTATGTACGACAACGAACACGGGCTATACATAGCACATTGCGCCGAAGGGGCGCTTTCCATCCAAGGTAAAATGGCCAACCGACACGGCCTTATCGCCGGGGCTACCGGTACAGGAAAAACGGTAACATTGCAGGTGATGGCAGAATCTTTCTGTCAGGCAGGAGTACCCTGCTTCATGGCCGATATGAAGGGCGACCTCTCTGGCATCAGCCAGTCGGGAGCCCTGAGCAGTTTCATCGAGAAGCGGTTGCCGGAATTCGGCATTGAGAACCCACAGTTCCAAGCCTGCCCGGTCCGCTTTTATGATGTCTTCGGCGAGCAGGGCCATCCTATCCGGGCCACCATCTCGCAGATGGGTCCGCTGTTGCTCTCTCGTCTGCTGGGTCTGAACGACACCCAGGAGGGCGTGCTGAACATTGTCTTCCGTATCGCCGACGAACGGGGCTTGCTCATCCTCGACATGAAAGACCTTCGCTCCATGCTTGACTATGTCTCGAAGCATGCCAAGGAGTACACCACCACCTACGGCAACATCTCCGCTGCCACCGTGGGTGCCATCCAACGGTCGTTGTTGCAACTGGAAGATCAAGGTGCCAACAAATTCTTCGGCGAACCCTCTTTCGACATTCACGACTTCCTGCAGACGGAGGGAGGCAAGGGCGTGATGAGCGTGCTGGCTGCCGACAAACTGATGATGCAACCCAAACTGTACAGCACCTTCCTGCTGTGGCTGCTCTCCGAGCTATATTCCACCCTGCCCGAGGTCGGTGATCTGGACATGCCCAAACTGGTCTTTTTCTTCGATGAGGCCCACATGCTCTTCGAGGACACTTCCAAAGCCTTGACCGAGAAGATCGAGCAGGTGATCCGTCTCATCCGAAGCAAAGGCGTGGGTATCTATTTTATTACCCAGTATCCCAATGACTTGCCAGACAATGTGTTGGGACAGTTGGGCAATCGCGTGCAGCATGCCTTGCACGCCTACACCCCCAAAGACCAGAAGGCCGTGCGGACCGCCGCTGACACCTTCCGGACCAACCCCGAATTCAAAACCGAAGAGGCCATCACTACCCTGGAGACGGGCGAGGCGTTGGTCAGCTTCCTGGATGCGAAGGGCGCGCCGGGCATCGTGCAACGCGCCAAGATCCTTTTCCCGCTGTCGCAGATTGGCGCCATCACCCCGGGGCAGCGCAGTGACATCATCCGACAGAGCCGCATCTTTGGCAAGTACGATGAGACCAAGGATAGCGAGAGTGCATACGAAATCCTGATGAGAGAGGCCGAAGAGGCTGCCACCCCCGCAGTGCCAGAGAAGGGCGGAAGCATCCGGCAAGCCGACGAAGAGAAGCCTGTCAAAGGCGAAAAGAAGAAAGCCAACATCTTCTCCAAGGTTGTTAAAGCTGTCATCACCGCTCTCACCGCCACTTTGGGCACCATCGTGGGCACTGCCGTCAGCGACAAGGTAACGGGCAAAAAGACCAAATCGACCAAGAGCACGGCCGAGAAGGTTGTCAAGAGCACCACCTCCGCCGCTACCAGAACCATCACGCGGGAAATCACCCGCGATATCCTGGGCAATCTGGTGAAATAGAACGCCCTGCTTGTTTCGTAGATACGTGATGAAACCGTAACGGTACTGTTGTAGAGTCTTCATAATATGGAGTCTCTAGGGTACCGTTACGGTTTTTTATTTAAAAATAAGGTAATTATATACCTGATGGCACACACTCCCTTTCGCGGCGGCACGGATCATCATCTTGGCACGGACTCCCCGCGCCGCGAGATGCTCCCCGCGCGTAGCCTGTTGGAGAATATGTTTTGTCCAAGGATGTTGCTGGCCGAAAAAGAATGGTTCCCTCTCTATACTAAAAACAATTAATTATTGAGATGTAATATCAAACAACCACAATAGTGCCATCAGGTATATAATCACCAAAAATAAACTGCCATTATATTATAAAATATTGTATTTTTGCCGCCCGAAAACGTGGACGGATTTGTTATGATTGCAACCACACAAAAAAATGCTAAACCATTCAGATTCAGCCCCGTTTTCAGTAGTTTTATTTTTAGTATTAACCATTAAAAAAGTTAATTATGAGCTATCTGTTCACATCTGAATCAGTATCTGAAGGACACCCTGACAAATTGTGTGATCAAATTTCAGACGCTTTGCTGGACGCTTTTTTAAAGCAGGATCCGGAATCCAAAGTGGCTTGCGAAACCTTAGCAACAACAGGTCTGGTGGTCTGCGCTGGCGAGGTAAAGACCGAGGCCTATGTCTCTATCGATGACGTAGTTAGAGGCGTGATTAAGGAGGTGGGCTACAACAAGAGCGACTATCAGTTTGATTACAAGTCTTGTGGGGTCATCTCCACCATTCACAGCCAATCGCCCGACATCAACCAGGGTGTTGAGCGCACAGACGCAAAAGCGCAAGGAGCTGGCGACCAAGGTATTATGTTTGGCTATGCCTGTAACGAGATGGACAACTACATGCCGCTGCCGGTAGAGTTGGCCCACCGTTTTGTGCAGGAATTGGCTGAAATCCGCAAAAAAACCGACTTGATGCCCTATCTGCGTCCCGACTCCAAATCACAAGTTACGGTACAGTATTCTGACGATCATCAGCCGGAGCGCATTGACACGATTGTGCTCTCCACGCAACATGATCCGGACTATAAAGGAGTGAAACTCACTTCTGAACGTATTGCAGAAGACATTCGCAAACATCTGATCCCCCGGGTGATCGAGAGCTGTCCCGAGAAGGTACGCAAACTCTTTGGCGATGACTATAAGTTATACGTCAACCCCACCGGTTCCTTCGTCATCGGTGGTCCGCACGGCGACACCGGTCTGACCGGTCGTAAGATCATCGTGGATACCTACGGTGGTCGCGGAGCGCATGGTGGTGGCGCCTTCTCCGGCAAAGACCCTTCCAAGGTGGATCGTTCCGCCGCATACGCCGCCCGCCACATTGCCAAGAATATGGTGGCTGCAGGCATCTGTGACCAGGTGCTGGTACAACTCAGCTACGCTATCGGTCGCGCTGAACCGGTGGGCATCTACATCGACACCTACGGGACTGCCAAAGTGAACATGACCGACGGCGAAATTGCCCGCGTCATTGAGAAGACTTTCGACCTCACCCCGTATGGTATCATCGAACGTTATCAGCTCAAGAATCCTATCTATCAAGAGACTGCAAGATATGGCCACTTCGGACGTGACTATTTTACAAGAACTATTAACGGGAAAGAGGTCACTTTCTTCCCTTGGGAGAAATTGGATTGTATAGAGCTGCTGAAAAAAGCATTTGCATCATGAGTCTTGCCTATATTTTCCCGGGACAGGGGGCGCAATATTGTGGCATGGGGAAAGATCTGTACGACCGCTTCGAGTTGGCGAGGGATCTCTTTGCCCAAGCCGACGAGCTCTTAGGCTTTTCCCTCTCCGAGGTCATGTTCCATGGCAGCGAAGAGGAGCTGAGAGCCACTAGGGTCACCCAGCCGGCCACCTTCCTGCATTCGTATGTGGCCTACCGTTGTTTGGCCGACCGCCGGCCCGACATGGTGGCGGGGCACTCCTTGGGAGAGTATTCTGCCTTGGCGGTCAGCGGTGCCTTGTGCTTTGAGGACGCCCTGCGTCTGGTCGCCTATCGCGCGGAGGTCATGCAGCGGTGCTGCCTCCAGCAGGAGTCCGGCATGGCGGCTGTCGTCAAATTTGATACGGCCAAGATCGAGGAGGTCTGCGCCAGCCTTACCGACGAGGTGGTGGTGGCGGCCAACTACAACAGTCCGCAACAGGTGGTCATCTCCGGTAGCCTCACCGGCCTGCAGCGCGCCACGGAGCTCCTACACCAGGCCGGTGCCCGAATCATCCTCCCGCTCAACGTCAGCGGAGCCTTCCACTCCCCCTTGATGGAACCGGCCCGGAAACTGCTGGCCCAGGCGATTGAATCAACACCCTTTAGAAAGCCGGATTGCCCTGTGTATCAAAATGTTGATGCGCTTCCCGAAACGGATGTCGAAAACATCAAGCACCATCTTCTGATGCAGCTTACCCATCCCGTTCTCTGGACCCAGAGTATCCTCAATATGGTGAAAAACGGGGCCGATACCTTTGTCGAAACAGGCCCTGGAAATGTACTCCAAAACCTATTGAAACGTATCGATCCGACGGTTTCCGCCCATAGTATTTTTACAGATTTTTCCTAAAATGAATAGGAAAAAAAATGAATTATCCAACAACAAAAAGCGCCGCTTGTGCGCTTTTTTTTTATTTATCTCATAATCAAAAAGAAAAATTATCAACGTCATTTTGTTGAAATAAAAACCTGTTTTGCGTAATATGCCAATCGTCAATTTTCTATTTTAGCAGTCAAGTAATTTATGTCAGAAAAAACCGGTAATTACTTCTGATTCAAACCATTGACTAAACAGGTGCTTGTCGTAATCTACAAACTATGGGACAAAGGCCGGTTTTTATGACACATTAACACTTTTCAAGCCAACCAAAAAACCTATGAGCGAAGATTTATCTCTTTTCGGATTTGAAGATGAAAGCGAGACCGAGCAAATGGAATTCTCGGAGAAGAATTCCCAATCGTCATTAGTTCAACTGCGGGAGCAGACCGTCTTGGAGCATCAAAAGAAGCAGGCCGTCACAGTAGTGGAAGAATCCCAGCCTGTGGAGGCGGAACCGAGACGGATCTACACCAAGCAGGAAATCTTGCCCGATGTGGTCCGATATTTTGGCGGTGACGAGTTAGCTGCCGGAGTGTGGATCGACAAGTATGCCTTGAAGAACAAGAACGGCGAGTTGATGGAGCGCACACCGGAAGACATGCACAGACGTATGGCTCGGGAGTTTGCCCGCATAGAGCGTCGGTACATTCATCCGCTGAGCGAGGAGGAGATCTTTTCCCTCTTTGACCATTTCAAATACATCATCCCTCAGGGGAGCCCGATGGCCGGCATCGGCAACAACGACCAGATTGTCTCTTTGTCGAACTGCTTTGTCATTGGCAATAGCGGAAATTCCGACTCCTACGGTGGCATCATCCGGATGGATGAGGAGCAGGTGCAATTGATGAAACGGCGCGGCGGCGTAGGACATGATCTGTCCGACATCCGTCCTTCCGGCAGTCATGTGCAGAACTGCGCCCTGACCTCCACGGGCGTGGTCCCCTTCATGGAGCGTTTCTCCAACTCCACCCGCGAGGTGGCCCAAGACGGCCGTCGCGGTGCCCTGATGCTTACCATCTCTATCAAACATCCCGATTCCGAAAAGTTTATCGACGCCAAGATGACACAGGGTAAGGTGACGGGCGCCAACGTCTCTGTACGTATTGATGACGACTTCATGCAGAGCGTACAGAACAAGACCCCCTATATCCAACAGTACCCTGTTGAATCCCCCAACCCCAAAGTGACTCAGGAGGTTGACGCCTCCAAGTTGTGGGACAAGATCATCCACAACGCCTGGAAGTCAGCCGAACCCGGTGTCCTTTTCTGGGACACCATCACCCGCGAGTCCGTGCCGGACTGCTATGCGGATGAGGGCTTCAAGACCATCTCTACCAACCCGTGCGGCGAGATACCGCTCTGCCCTTACGACAGCTGCCGACTCATTGCCATGAACCTCTACAGTTATGTGGAGGAACCCTTCACCGAGAGGGCGCACTTCAATATGCCCCTTTTCCGGCAGCATGTGCAATACGCCCAACGGCTGATGGACGACATCATTGATTTGGAATTGGAAAAGATTGACCGTATCCTGGAAAAGATTGAGAGCGATCCGGAAGATGATGATCTGAAGACTGTTGAACGCAACCTCTGGCTGAAAATTCGCAACCAGTCTCTGAAAGGCCGTCGTACCGGATTGGGTATCACTGCCGAGGGAGATATGCTGGCAGCCCTGAACATCCGTTACGGCTCCGACGAAGGCAACGCATTCTCCACGGAAATCCACAAGCAGCTGGCCCTGGCCGCCTATCGTTCTTCTGTCAACATGGCCAAAGAGCGTGGCGCATTTCCGGCGTACAGCTGCATCAAAGAGGGTCACAACCCGTTCATCCAGCGTATCCGCAAGGCAGACCCCAAATTGTATGACGACATGGTTCGCTATGGCCGCCGCAACATTGCCCTGCTGACCATTGCCCCGACCGGTAGCGTCAGCATCTGCACCCAGACGACCTCCGGCATCGAGCCTGCCTTCAACGTGGTCTATAAACGCCGTCGTAAAATCAACCCCAACGACATTAACATCTCTAAGAGTATTGTCAAAGACTCTATGGGTGACCAATTCGAAGAGTATATGGTCTTCCATCAGAAGTTCGTGGTATGGGCAGAGACCAAAGGCTACACCCTCGAACAGATGCAGCAGATGGACGAGAAAGAGATCATGAGTCTTGTGGAGCAGTCTCCTTACTACAAGTCCACCGCCGCCGATACCGATTACCTCAAGAAGGTCGAGCTTCAAGGCTCTGTACAGAAATGGGTAGACCATTCCATTTCCGTCACTGTCAACCTGCCGAGCGATATCTCCGAGCAGACCGTTGCTGACCTTTACATGAAGGCTTGGCAGTGCGGTTGCAAGGGCCTGACGGTTTATCGGGAGGGCTCTCGCGACGGTGTGCTGAACAGCATCACCCCGAAGAAAGAGGAAAAACAAACCCCGAAGAGCTTCAAGCGACCCAAAGAACTGCAGGCCGATATCATCCACTTCAAGAACAACAATGAAGACTGGGTGGCCTACATCGGTCTGTATAACGGCCATCCCTATGAGATCTTCACGGGCAAGACCGGCGATGAGCACTTCCTGCTCCCCAAATGGGTCGAACATGGCATCATCATCAAGAACAGACACGAAGACGGTTCCAAGACGTATGATTTTAAATACTATGACAAGGCAGGCTATGAGGTACTGCTCCGCGGCCTCGACCGCTGCTTTGACCAGGAGTTCTGGAACTATGCCAAGTTTACCTCCGCACTTTTGCGCAATGGAATTCCGATTCTCAACATCGTCAACATCATCTCCAGCCTGAACTTCCGTCAGGAGAGTATCAACTCTTGGAGAAACGGTGTTTGTCGTGCCCTCAAGAAATTCATCCAGGATGGTACCAAACAAAAGGGAGTGGTTTGTCCCAAATGTGAGCAGAAAGACACGATGGAGTTCAAGGAGGGCTGCTTGGTCTGCTCCAATTGCGGCTATTCAAAATGTGGTTCCTAGTATGTAGTCATGAGCAAGCCTACTGAGAATTTCATCAATATCTTTATTCCTTGCCAGATGGATCTTTTCCAGCCGGCAAGTGCTCAGAGTTTGCGCTCTGTGTTGGAACGGATAGGCCTCCATTGCCACTATTTCAGCGATCTCACCTGCTGCGGACGGCGCTTCATGATGGAAGGGAAGGAGGAGTATGCCATCCAACTGGGAATCCAGGTCGTGGATATGCTGCCAGCCAAGACACATATTGTGGTTCCGGACTGCAGCTGTGCGGGCTATATGAAGAAGCATTTCAAACGGTTGTTAGTCAATAGCCATTCCCAGCAGGTGCTTCAAGATTTTACCCGCAACATTTTTGAGGTGTGCGACTATATTGTGAATGTCCGCAAGGTAGAGTGCTTGGGCAACGAGTTCAACCACAGGGTCTATTATTTCAAATCCTGTGCCGCCCGCAACCTGTATCCCGAGAATGATGCTCCCGAGATTCTCTTGTCCAACACCAAAGGTCTGGACCTGTTGACGTCTCCCAACCAACCTGTCTGCTGTGGTGCCAATGGCAGTTTTCCAATGGTAAACCCTGCCGTGGCTGAAGGCCTGACAGGGCAAATCGTGGATCAGGCATACCAGATGGGAGCGGAATATATCACCTCCACCGACATCCATTGCCTGCAAATGATTGATGCTTACAAGACGGCCCACAATGTGGACATCGAAGTGATGCATATTGTGGACATTCTCCAAGGAGAACAACCCGCCACCTTCTAATCTCCGTAATCGTATCCAAACCGGCGCATCTGCAACTCGCTGTTACGCCAATCTTTCAACACTTTCACAGTAATATCCAGGAAGACATGCTTCTGGAGAAAGTCTTCTATGGCTATACGAGCTTCCGTGCCCAACTTTTTGATGGCTGAGCCCTCTTTCCCGATAATGATGGCCTTTTGCGTGTTACGTTCCACGTATAGGGTGGCCCCAATGCGTACCATCTGGTCGTCTTCCTTGTAGCTGTCCACCACCACCTCTACGCTGTAGGGAATCTCCTTCTGATATTGGAGCAGGATCTGTTCGCGAATCAGCTCAGAGACAAAGAAACGCATCGGCCGGTCGGTGAGTGCATCCTTGGGGAAATAGGGAGGACAGAGCGGAAGCAAATCGATGATACGGTCACGCAGCGCCTCTACATTGATGCGTTGTAGCGCGGAGATCGTGAAGACATCCGCTTCTGGAAACACCTGCGTCCAAACGGTGCGTGTAGCCACGACCTGTTCCTCTGTAGCTTTATCTATCTTGTTGATGACCAAAACAATAGGCTTTCCTAAATCCTTGATTTTCCCAATCAGTTCCTCATTGTACTTGGTCTCATTACATTCAACCAGATACAAGATGATATCGGCATCTTGAAGGGAGTCCACCACAAAACGCATCATCATTTTCTGCATCATATAGGCGGGGTCCAATACCCCTGGGAGGTCCGAATAGACAATTTGGAAGTTGTCACCATTGACAATGCCCTTGATGCGGTGCCGCGTGGTCTGGGCTTTGGAAGTCATAATGGAAATCCGCTCCCCGACCAGTTGGTTCATCAAGGTGCTCTTTCCTACATTGGGATTGCCGATAATATTGACAAAACCGGCTTTGTGGTTGTCAGGTATGTTATTCATTGTTAATATCTTCGTTAAAATCACACAGGGTAGGTCCCTGCTCGTTGGACATAAAAAGGAGATACGACTTATGGGTGAGCCAATCCCCGCAATTGAAATAGGAAGACTGTTCCGTCAGAGGATAATGATAGGGCAGGTGCAGGTGCGCGAAGATGAAGTAGTCGACAGGTTCGGACTGCAGCACTTGGCGGGCAAATCGGATCTGGGGTTCTTCTTCGTTCCGGAAACAGAGTTCCTGGTTTTCGTGGGATTTCCGACTCTTCCAGGAGAAAAAGCGTGCGATGCTGAAAGCAATGCGGGGGTGTAGCATGCTATATACAAACTGGTTTGGCTTAAAAGCAAATATCGATTTGATAAACCGATAGCCATATTGTTTCCCTCCAAGGCCATCCCCATGTCCGACGAGGCATTTTTTCCCATTGATGACAAACAGCTGGGTCTCGTGAAAGACCTCACAGCCGATCTGCTCGGGAAAAAAATCCTGCAACCACATGTCGTGATTGCCAGTAAAATAGTAGATTTGAACTCCTTTGCAACGGAGGTCATAGAGGGTGTTGAACAGCTTGAAGTACCCTTTAGGCATCACATCCTGATATTCAAACCAGAAGTCGAAGATGTCCCCTAGCAGGAATAGATGGTGGAGTTGATGGCCGATCTGATGGAGAAACTGCACCAGCAGCTCTTCGCGGAAGCGGCTTTCATCATCGGCAGGCACGTGGAAGTGCATGTCTGAGACAAAGCAGGCATTTCCTTGAATGGTGATAGGCTGGTCAGGGCTTCTCTTCATGTTCTACGGTTTAAAATTTATTCACCCATTCGGCCACCTCGATGGACGAGATCTTGCGCATGCATTTGAAATGTTTTCTCGGGCATTTCTTATAGCCTAGCTTGGAGCAGGGACGGCAGTGCAGCGGCACCACTTCAAAGTTCCGGAAGGAGGTGCGAAGCCCTGGCATATAAGGGTACATCCCAAATTCCGGGATGGTGTTGCCCCAGAGCACAGCAATCGGTTTCTGGAAGGCTGCGGCTATATGCATCAATCCTGTGTCTCCTGTGATGATGCAGTCGGCCTGTTGCAAGATGGAGGCAGTCTGATAGAGCGTGTATTTGCCGCATCCGTTGTAGGCTCGGTCACCCAAAGCATCCTCCACCTCCTGGGCGGCCTTTTGCACATCTTCGCCGCCTAAGAGCATGACAGGTTTGCGGAGGATTCTGCCGATCTCTATCACCTTGTCAGCGGGAATACGCTTGGTGGCATGGGCACCTGCCATCACAATGGCCACAAAACCATCTTCAAAGACCATGGGGAAGTCATCTTCATCGAACACCCCACTTGCCGGAATGTGAAACTCCAGCCCTTTGTGGTCATTGTACACACTCAACATGCGGACCGTGTCAAAATAGCGGTTGACGATATGAACGTCCGGCATGAAGTTGACCTTCAGCCGCACGCAGACCCACTTTTTAAAATTCAACTTGCGGAGACGCAAAGGACTGATCTTGATGCGCCGGCACAGCTGTCGCGAGCGGTGATTGTTTTGCAAATCTACCACCGTGTCAAATTTCTCGGCAGCTAACTCCTGGAACAATTCTTCTTTCGTATTCTGATCGTAAAGGTGTAACCGGTCGATATGCGGATTGTAGGCCAGCACATCCTTCATAGACTTTTTCACCAAAAAATGTAAAGAGGCATTGGGAAACTGCTCTTTTACAGCTCTGATGACAGGGGTCGTCAACACAATATCTCCGATTGAACTCAACCGGATAATCAGTATTTTCATTGACGACGGGGGTTGTATCTCATCCATAATAGTATATAATTATTGACGTTCGTGAATGGGTTTATGGTAATAGTTGTCCACCGGCGTGCCGTAGATGCGCAACAGATAATGCATCATCTTTTCTTGTGACACATCCGGGCACACTGATTTCAGCTGCAGATACTCTTGGAATCTTTGTTTATCCTCTTCGTTATAATACGCTGTGTAACGAGTCGTATCATGCAACAGATCATTGGCTATATAATTGTTGGGATAAAGTTGATAGTTCTGATATATCTGTCCATCAATCAATTTGCACACGGCATCCAACTTGAGGTTGTTATGCAAATCAGGGTCAATTTGGTCGAGTTCCTCATTCAACGGGGTGCCCAGAACCAATGATACGCGTCCTTTCTGCTGGAAGACACCCTGTTTGATGCTGTTGAAGTCCTCACCAGGTTGCTTCTCATAATGTCCTGTTTCCTTCATGGCCTCTTCACGGGCCTTCAGTGCGTCACAGGGTTCAAATTCATACGAGATGGTCATCGGCACGATGTTCATCGCTTTGATGGTTTTCAGCAAATCTTTTGAATGTCCCATCGTGATCATCTTGAGAAGACCTTGTTTGGTATAGTCATCCCCATTTTTGGTACGACCGTCGCGCTGGGCTATCCAAACGGATTCCTTTTCCTCAAAAAGGCTGTATTGGATATATTCGGAAAGATGTTGGAAGTTGGCCAGACGCTCGCGGATGTCGGCACTGTCACGTTTCACCACAATCATCTTGTTGGCGCGACCCAACTCCTCCACCAAAGGGGTGGACAGCAGGTTGTTCCCGATACAGATTTTGGTGGTCTGCCGGTTGGTGATGAAAAAATAATACTCCAACATGGCAGGATCGAACGTGATGTCGCGATGATTGCTGATGAACAGATAGGCTTTGTTATCAGGCAGGTGCTCAATGCCTTGCAAGGAGACCCCTTTTGTGCTGATTTTGACGAAGACCTCTACGATTTTGCGGATAAAGCCCTGTTGGATGTCATATACGGAATGTGCTTGATCCAACAGTTCCCGAAGACTTTGCATGGGATACCCGGGAAGGCACTTTGCCACCGCCTCATGGAAGCGAGCGTCCTCCATCAAGGCGAGATAAGCGGCCTTGGTGCCTTCAAAATCGTATGGTCCTATGTCTTCAAATTTACCCATTTTAGGGAATAATAAATCCGCGGCAAAAATAATGAAAATATCAATATGGGAAAATGTTGGATTTCTTCTTGGGAGATGAGAAAGGATAAGACAAAAAATGTATTTTCGCATTTTCTTTCGAATAAAGGATAAACCAATGTTTCAACGCTTATAAACCAATATCTTATGGAAGCATTAACCCACACCCAATTTGAATTTCCGAAACAGAAAAGCGTGTATCACGGCAAAGTGCGTGATGTGTATAACATCGACGACAAGGTATTGGCCATGGTGGCCACCGACCGCATCTCGGCCTTCGATGTCATCCTGCCGAAGGGCATCCCTTGCAAAGGTCAGATTTTGAACCAGATAGCATCCAAGTTCTTGGATGCCACGGCCGACATCTGTCCGAACTGGAAGTTGGCCACCCCGGACCCGCGCGTCACGGTAGGCGTCCTGTGCAAAGGCTTTCCGGTGGAGATGATCGTGCGCGGCTACCTGTGCGGCAGCGCCTGGCGTTTCTATAAGAACGGCGGTCGCAACCTCTGCGGCCACATCCTGCCTGAGGGCATGCGCGAGAACCAGAAGTTCCCCGTTCCGCTAATCACCCCGACCACCAAGGCCGAGCAGGGCGAACACGATGCCGACATCTCCAAGGAGGAGATCCTTGCCAAGGGACTGGTTTCGCCGGAAGACTATGCCATCATCGAGGAGTACACCATGAAGCTCTTTGAGCGCGGCACCGAGATTGCCGCCAAGCAGGGCTTGATCCTGGTGGACACGAAATACGAGTTTGGCAAGGCCGACGGCAAAATCTATCTCATCGATGAGATCCACACCCCAGACTCCTCCCGCTATTTCTATGCAGACAAATATGCGGAAAACTTCGAAAAAGGCTTGCCGCAGAAGCAACTCTCCAAAGAGTTTGTTCGTGAGTGGCTCATGGCCAATGGCTTCCAAGGTCAGGAAGGCCAGGAGGTGCCCGAGATGACACCCGAGGTGGTGGAGAGCATCACCAAGCGCTATATCGAGCTCTATGAGCACATTACGGGAGAGAAGTTCGAGCCCGCTTCGGCTGTGAACGTGGAGCAGCAGATCTTCGAGAATGTCAGCAAGTGGCTGGAGAACCGATAAAACCACGCTATAGCTTTATTCTCCCTTTTCGCGGCGACATCGTGACACCCTCATCGCACACGTCACCTGCGCCGCGAATGATTACTCTCCGAACACCCTTTTTCTACCAAGCTTCAACCCCTAACGGGGTTGGAGCACATCATTGATACTCCGCCTTATCTTAATCTCATCCGTCATGATCCACGCCTTCTCGCCAGGGGCGGCGTGCCACGCGGGCAGCTTCTCCACCGGCTCAGCCTCGATTCGGATGTATTTCACCCCGATGCTCGGGATTTTGTGGCGCAGGATGCAGACCCGCGGCTGGTCGTTCTCCTTCAATGCCGGGTCGAAGGGCAGCGCGACCTCCTCGGGCTGACTGAACTTCTTGCCGTTCTTGGAATACGACACCAACACCTTCTGCGGCATAAAGACCCACTGCGAAGGATGGTGCGCGAAACTTAAGGTGATTTCCACGGAATCATCAAAAAAGTAATAATCTTCGTATTGAACTATCAACGGCTTTCCATAAATACCGACCCATCCTTCGTGATAGTTAGCGGGATTACCGATTCGCCCATCTTCCAGCTTGCGCTCGGGATATTCATTATAAGGAGCATCCGGTTTGTTTTTCAAAACCAACTGCCTTTTTCCTGCTGGAAGAGCACCGTTAATTGTTCTGCAAGTGGTTCTTAGAATCGAAAAGGGCTCATACACCTTATCCACAAAATAAGGTTCAAACAGATCGTTCTCACCTACTTGAAGATGTATGGAAAACTCCCGAAGGCGGGCTGTCACCAAATCTTTCTCCTTGATGCCGGGTCCACAAGTGGCTGTGCCTAACCCTGCTTGGGCATAAT
>JAFYEU010000024.1 GCA_017544105.1 Bacteroidales bacterium | reverse complement strand
GCGCTCTTCTTCGTGACCCAGATGTATCTCATCTACAACTATTGTTTTGAGACCGACTGGGATGTGCAGGTGCTCTTGGACTCTGCACGTTATCTGGCCAATGGTCAGCGGCCAAACCATAACGGCTGGTATTACAGCTGCTACCCCAACAATCTGTTCCTGACCGCCATCTTCGGTATCATCCTATGGGTCACCAAGCCCTTGCATCTGGGGGCGCTCGACTTCCTCTCCATTGTGGCGGTGCAGAGTCTGTTCTGCGTGGTGACCGGCTGGATGCTCTATCAGATCATGGTACAGCGATGGAAGCGTCGCGACCTGGCCTGTTTCGGCATGGCACTCTACCTGATGCTAGTGGGTCTGTCGCCCTGGACCTCCATCCCCTACTCGGACGCATGGGGATTGTTGTTCCCCATCGCCGCCCTGTGGGCCTATGACTGCTCCGCACTGAAGGAGAAGCCTTTCCTCCGTTGGTTTCTCGTCATCTTCTGCGCGCTCTTCGGATTCAAGATCAAGCCGCAGGTCATCTTTGTGCTCCTCAGCATCTTGGGCGTGGACCTGGGCATCGCTTGGCTGCATCGCAAGGAGAAAGGCCTGGTCCAGGCATCCACCCGCCGCAGTCTGCTCGGTGGCGCGGCCGGGGCGGTAGCGGTCCTGCTGCCCGTTTTCCTCATCAACTCGATTTCTCACATCGGGCACTACAAGGATTCCCGGTTTGGGGCACCGCACTTCCTGATGATGGGTCTGAATCGGGAGTCCATCGGTGACTACAGCGACTACGACGTCATCTTCGCCCGGCAGTTCACCACCGCCCGCGAGCGCGACAAGGCAGAACTCAAGGAGAGCTGGAAGAGACTTCGCGAGATGGGCCCGAAAGGGTTTGGGCAGCTCGTCTGCGAGAAGACGCTGGTCAACTATTACGACGGCACCTTCTTCTGGGGCAAGGAGGGCTACTTCTACAAGACCGTCTTCCCCGAGCGCAACCAGCACTTGTCACCGTTCCTGCGCAACCTTTACTACAACCGGACCATCCATGGGGCCTACTACCCCTACTGGTGCAGCGGAGCCACCGCCATCTGGCTCGGGGCGCTGGCGCTGATGTTCTTCGCCGCCTTCGGACGACCCGACCGTCTGACGCTCATCGTGATGCTGAGTCTGCTGCTGCTGACGCTCTACGAGACCTTCTTCGAGGCCCGCGCCCGCTACCTGTACGCCTACCTCCCCTTCTACATCCTCCTGGCAGTGCAGGGCATCCGCCAACTGGAGCACATAGTCTCCCGGCTTCGGCACAGACAACGCCACGAATAGTCCGCCTCGTTACTGATTTTGTAATTTCTCCTCCACGATCTGCACGCTCTTCTTCAAGTACTGCGTGTCGGGATGCTCGTCGCCATAGACCGTCTCCAGGATCGTCAATGCCTTCTGGAAGTACTCCAACGCCTGGCTGTATTTCTCCTGACGATAACAGACATTGCCGATATTGTTATAGCTCGTGGCCACATCGGGATGGGTCTCGCCATACACCGACCGATAGATAGCCAAGGCCTTGTGATAGTACTCCAAGGCCTGAGTGAAATCCTCTTGCATCTTATACATGCCGCCGACGTTGTTGTAGTTGGTGGCCACCTCCGGATGGTTGTCGCCATACACCGACTTGAAGATCGCCAGGGCTTTCTGGAAGGACTCCAGCGCGTGGGGATAGTCGTCTTGGAGATAGTACACCAGTCCGATATTGTTATAGCCGACGGCCACCTCGGGATGGTTGTCGCCATAGACAGCCTTGCTGATGGCCAGGGATTTCAGATAATACGCTTTGGCCTGGTCATAATCCTGCTGGAAATAGCAGACAACCCCCATGTTATTGTAGCTTGTGGCCACATCGGGATGGTTTTCGCCATAGACCATCTTCTGGATATCCAACGATTTACGATAATAGCTCATGGCTTGTTCATAGTCACCTTGGGAATAACAGGTGAGTCCGATATTATTATAGCAGGTGGCCACATCGGGATGATTCTCCCCACACACGGCCCTGCTGATGGAGAGGGCTTTCCGGAAGCAGTCCATGGCTTGCGGATATTCGCCTTGGCTATAATGGACGCCCCCGATATTGTTATAGGTGGTGGCCACATCGGGATGGTTTTCGCCATACACCGACTTCCAGATCTCGAGGGAGTTTTGGTAATACTCCATAGCCTGGGCATATTGGCCCTGCACCTTGCAGAGCAAGCCGATGTTGTTGTAGCAAGTCGCCACGGCGGGGTGCTGTGTGCCGTTCTGGGCGATAGCCTGACGGAGGGCGCGCTCGTAGTAGGAGGTTGCCTTGCGGTATTGGGCGAGATAGGCATCCACGAAGTTAGCGACATCCAGTTGCCACTGCACATTGGTCGTGTCGAGGGTGGCGCGCAGCTCCAGGTAGTAGGCGGCAGAGTCGTTTTGGAACTGAGTGGAGAAGCGTTCGAAGTAGCCATAGCAGCGGCGGGCGACCTCCTCGTTATCGGCAGCGAAGACGGCCTCGGCGCGGCGCAGCTGTTTCTTGCGTTCCTGCAGGGCCTGGGCTTTCTGCTGCTGGTCCAGCACCGCCTGACGGACATCGCCCTTGGAGGCGAGGAGGGAGTCGGCCTTCACCAGATCACCCTTCTCCAGGCAGAAGGAGACCTGGCGATAGAACTCGTCCAAGAGGTCGTAGTCCAGCT
Source organism: Bacteroidales bacterium (assembly GCA_017544105.1). GTDB lineage: Bacteria > Bacteroidota > Bacteroidia > Bacteroidales > WCHB1-69 > F23-D06. The sequence continues at coordinate 9,661 of JAFYEU010000024.1, read as the reverse complement.
CGGCATAGCGTCGGGCCATGTCGGAGATGAGTCTTTCGTTGTTCTCCTGTTCGGCATAGAGTTGCTGGAGCGCCTGGCGGTATTCCTCTTCGGAGATCTTGTGATGCTCCTTGAGGGAGTCAATCTCCTGTTCCCGCTGTTGGAGCTTCGCCTGCAGCTGGCGACGGAGTTTCCGCTCGGCGGCCAGCTGGTCGTCGGCCTGCCGCTCGGGGGTCTCCATCGTGATCACCAGCGGATTGGCGGAGCAGGCGTATTGCTTCTTCAGCACGTCGGGGTCGGAGAGCACGTAGCCCTGCTTGCGCACATCGCTGAGGTAGAACTTCCTGTCGGGGACCGTCAGCGTGAAGTTGCCGTTGGCGTCGCCCACGGTGGAGTGGCCGCCGGTGAGCTGGATGGCCGCGCCGGCGATACGCTTGCCGGGAATCAGCTGCCCGTTGTTGTCAATGCGCCCCTTGGTCTTCACGTAGCCCTTCTGGGTGGTCTGCGCGGAGAGGAGCGTGACAGCAAAAAGGAGTATGGCGGTGATAAAACTTCTCATGACTATTATTCATTACAAAGAGATGGCTGATTATTTCTTAAAGACCCAGTAGCCTTCCCCACACGGCGGATAGATACTGTCCTCATGCAGCGGTATGGAAGCCGAGAGCGGATAGGTCTTGCGCTGCAGGGGCAGGGGGATGGTCAGCGTCACGAACCCCAAGGGGTCCGAACGCACGGTCTGTCCGTCGATGATGACCTCCACATCGGGGAGGATCTGCTCTGTCTGGGGGTCGTAGAGCCGGAAGTGGATAAAGCCATAGGCAGCAGGGTCGCGGGCGATGTCCAGCGTCAAGGCTTTGTTCAGCACCACGGCGGTATCGAGGGGCAGGAAGTCGCGGCAGGAGAAGGTCACCTGCACCGGCTGGCCCAGATACTTGTGGGGGACATTGCGAAAGATCACCTCACCATCCATCGTGCGAAGGGTGTCCGTCTCGGTCTTATTGGGCAGAGCCAGGGTCACGACGGCATCCCGCAGTTCCGGCAGCTGGTCGTTGTGCGGGGTAGTCTCGTTCACCCGCAGGGAGACGTCCACGGGCTGGCTATGGAGCCAGATGCCGACCAACGCGGCCAGCACGGCCAAGGTGCCCAGGATCCAGGCGATGGTCTTGCGGATGAGCATCCGACGGTGTCGTTTCCATATCGTGTCAAACTCCACGTCCAGCAGTTTGGAGACGAGTTGCACGTAGGCCCGTTCGCGGTTCAGCCACGGCAGGCGGTGCACCTGCTCATGGATGTTGGCGCCGAGGATCTCGGGGAGTCCCAGCTGCTCCACCATCGGGTTGAAGCACTCCCTGTCGGGGTCATCGCTGTGCGGCTCTCCCTCCACGATGAAGAAGTGGATATCCTGCGTCCGGCCCAGCTGATGGAAGAAGGCTATCTCCCGACCCACCCACTCCGACTGGGCGGAGTATGGCGAGCAGATTACCACCAGATGGCGGGAGGCCTCCAGCCGCTCCTGCAACTCCTTGGACAAGCCGCCCGGCTGGATGTCGGTGGGGGCAAAGAAGACCGGCTGGATAGGGGTGCGCTTCCACCCGCGCTCACTGCACAGCGTGGCCGGCATCCGGTAGTGTTCCAGCTTCTTCTGCAGCCTCCTACCCCATTTGACATCATGGGAGTTGTAGCTGATAAAGGCAAAATATTTAAACTGCTGTTCCATGGACGAGGGTCTCAGAGTGTGTTTTTATTCTTATGGGTTATCTCAAAACCGTTGAGCATGATAAACTTCAGTGTCTCCTGACTGGTGGCACGGTCGTAGGCCTTCTCCTCTTCGGGCAGTTGTTCGTAAGGGACCAGGCACGGGTGCTTGCGGGCCGCATCGTTGCGTTCCGGCCCATAGGTCCAACCCTGCGCAATCCGGGTGGCAGCCCACACCTCATGCACATGCTTGGCCATCCGCTCGACCAGCTCCAGCAACTCATCCGACAGCTCCACATGGGAGGTGTCAACAGGATTCGGATTATAGGGTTTGGTATTCATCATCTTGAAGGATTTTACAGGGTAGTCATGCGCAACAGCCACGGGATATATTGGGAGATCTCACGATCGAGCTGCTGAGCGTTGGGGGTTAGCGTATCAAAAGGACGAATATCCGCATGGATATACAGATTCTTGTCATGCTGCAGCTCTTGGCCGAACTGTGCATGTTCGTAGCAATCTTCTGCCCTTCTCGGCTTGCGGAAGCCCATCAGCAGCTTCTCCACATTCCAGCGGTTATGCTCCACGCGGGCCATCATCTCCACCTCATGCGCTTGAAGCGGAAGCAGGTCTTGAGAACGGTCGTCAGGCTCCAGTCCCCGGACGGCCCTCAGGGTGGCCATCTTGCAGGAGATGCTATAGGCACAATAGAGGTTGGACCATTTTTTGGCGACGGTGAGCTCCCTCCAGTAATTCTCGGCATCCGCCCAGATGGTGTCGGCCGGCATGGCTTCCAGTGCCTGGAGGCTGGTGAAATGCGAGGTGCTGTAGTCGGCCGTCTCATACAGATAGTTCAGCAACTTGGCCTGTCTCAGCGACGTCTCCGCGGAGCGATAGGCCATGTCATTCATGCCAAAAGGATAGATGTTGGCATAACGGTGCCGGCGGCTTTGCTGCACCAGCCCACCCTCCTGCACTTGGCAGTAGGCATACTCCTTATCATCCGCCGCCCGCAGGTTGGTGACAAAGTCATCGGCACGATCCTGACGGATGAAGAGCGGCACTGCATGGTCGTACACCTCATCGGGCATGTTCATTCCCGTGATGAAGTTCTTCCGCTGGTCAGACATCGTCATGAAGATGGATAGATACCGACCCTCATCCTGAGCCCATGTGCTCACCAAATGCTGTACGGAAGGGGAATAGACATCTCCCTTGATAAATTCGAACTCCACATCCAGAAAACCTTGGTGCGGCAGCTCCTGGGAGACCAGTTTGTCGACTCGCTCCGGACGATAGGCGGCATCATCCGCCGTCATGTCATCATAATAATAGGGCTGTATCTCAAAGAAATGTCTGTTCCGGGTGGCGAAGATACGCATCTCCTCATCCACGCGCTTGTCGATGAAGGTGATGCGTGTACGGAGGGCTTCGTCACGGTTGAAATTCGGAAAATGGAGCAGATGGGCCGCCTGCATGGCAAACGAGACGGAGAAGTTGGTGGCACCGATGAAGACCAGATGCACCCGTTTGGGATCCTCTGCCGTGACACCCTTGCCGTACACCGACGGATAGGGAATCTCTAACGCCAGGTTATTCTTCTCCTTGTAGGAACGACGCACCAGCACCTGATTGGCCCAGTCGTCGTAGAAGTTGTAGGGTACGAATTCGATATCCAGCGCCCTGAGCTGGGAGAAGATCTCCGTGGTCTTGAAGGCAGCATAGGTGTCAAAGTCCTCAAAGACGCACACCACCCGTTTTGGCTTCTGCTTGAAGTTATTCTCCGACAGATACATACAGATATTGTCCACACACTCCACATTGATGGCGTCGTGTTCGGGACGGGTGCGGTTGCCGACAATATAAACGCCCTCCGCTGTTTCCAGATGGATATCCCGGTAGTACTCTTTCACCATGCGATGGCCATAGGCGATGAAAATCTGGTCCATCTTGTCGCGGGCTACCGAGCGAAGCAACATCTCATGCACCTTCTTGGCATCCAGCGCGGAAAGCAGCACCACGTCGGCGTCGGGTGTGCGGGCGAAGATCTCGGTGATGATGGACGGCACCATGTCATCATAGCCCATGATGATATAATGGCCACGCTTGACATAATGCAACAGACCATTGCGATGTTTCTCCACACGATGGTCGATAGCATTGGTAATCAATCCGATGATGATACCATTGAAGATGATGAGGCCGAAGAGGTAGGAGATGCCGCTGGCCACCAGCAGCCAGCCATACGTCCCTTCGCCAAAATAGACATAGCTATACGCACTGGTATCGATCAGCAGGAAGATGGGCAGGGTCCAGACCGGGATGCCTCTGTATTGGCAATAGGCCTCCCATTCAACGCCAGAAAATGAGAGCAGGAGAAAAGATATCAGCAACAGGACAACAAACAGGACCAGCAGTATGAGGATCTGCCGGCCGAAGCTGCGCGACATGGCCCTATCCAGGAACAATTTGATATTATTTCTCTTGTTAGACATATACCGATAATTAAGAATCCAAACTATGACAAAGCCTCTGCAACGATGTAGCATTCTGAAACAGAGAGCGTTTCAGGAGTTTATAGCAGCAAGACCAGTAGGAGCAGTCAGACAATACAGCTATCATTATACGCATGACAGCCGCAAAAGTAACACTTTTTTATTATGAAACCTGTCGGCATCATAAAAAAATGGTATTTGATTTTTATGTACCTTTGCGCTTTCAAAAAGAGCAGGCATCCTGACACCTCACACAACGACAACGAACATCCATTCAAAACACAGTATCATGAGACGCGCTCCTATTGTCTATCTCATTTTCATGCTCTTAGCAGCCATCACCGCACAGGGGCAGCACATAGCGGTTGTCCATCCCACGGTGGAGTATCAGGACGGCAGTCAGCCGTTAGCCACTGCCGAACCGCGCTTCAGCTGGAACTACCAAGCCGACGTCCGGGATGTGCGGCAGACCAGCTACCGCATCATCGTGGCCTCCACAGAAGAAAATGCGCGGGACAACGTCGGCGACCTCTGGGACAGCAAGACGATCCCGTCCGACCGCATGTTGCTCATCCCCTACCAAGGCAACGCACTGGGCAGTCGCGACCAAGCATATTGGAAGGTGATCACCACGGTGACCTACCGTCAGGAGACGGATGTGACGAACCCGACTGGGCTCCTTGACACCACCATCGAAAGCAAGATCAGCCATTTTGAGATCAGCCTATTGAGCCCTGACGACTGGTATGCGCAATGGATTGGCTTCAACTATGACGATGACAGTCTGGTGCAGAAGACCCGCATTGCGGCGCGGTATCTTCGCAAGGAATTCCTCCTGCGTGATGAAATCCAGGAGGCACGGCTATACATCAGCGGGTTGGGCCAATACAGTGCCTTCCTCAACGGCACGGAGGTCGCTCCGCAAGAGCTGCTCAAGCCCGCCCTCTCCGACTACCACAAGCGGGTCTATTTCAATGCTTACGATGTGACGAGACTCCTTCAGAAAGGGGACAATGCCATCGGGGTCATCCTGGCGGGCGGACGGTACATGGCCATGCGTTACAACGAATCGGAGCGAGAATGGGGTGGCGTGAACCACACCCGGCACTTCGGTGCGCCCATGTTGATTCTGCAGCTGGAGGTCACCTATCGAGACGGCACTACCGAGCGCATTGTCAGCAACGAGAGCTGGCAGATCACCAACCTGGGGCCCATCCGCACGGCCAACGAGTTCGACGGGGAGACCTACGATGGACGGTTGGAGCTTGGCGACTGGACTCGCGCCGGATACAGCGACTACCGATGGCAGCGGGTCAATTCCGCTTACCCGCCAGAAGGGCCGTTGACTGCGCAACCCAACCCCAACATCTGCATACAGGACACCTTGAGGCCTGTCATGATCTTCCGCAAAGGAGACCGGTGGATTTTGGATATGGGACAGAACATGGTGGGCTACTTGGAGATGTCCGCCATCGGCCTGCGGGAAGGCGACACCGTCACCTTGCGCTTCGCCGAGACCCTCAACCCCGACAGCAGTCTCTTCCTTGAAAACATCCGCTCGGCAGAAGTCACCGACCGCATCATCCGAGGAGCGACGAACGTCCATTCCAAGATGGAGAAATACAAAGATGCAGTCACCACCTGGCATCCCACCTTCGTCTATCATGGCTTCCGTTATGTGGAGATCACCGGCTTGCGCACAGAGCCGAAGCCTCATCACTTCCGGGGGCTCGTGTTCTATGACCAGATGGCCACCACAGGCCGATTTGAGACCTCCGACGAGATCCTCAACGCGGTGCATCGCAACGCCTACTGGGGCATTCGCGGCAACTACCGCAGCATGCCCACCGACTGTCCGCAGCGCGACGAGCGTATGGGCTGGACCGGTGACCGCACCACGGGCAACTATGGCGAGTCGTACCTCTTCGGCAACCAGCGCCTCTACGCCAAATGGCTGACCGACATTGAGGACAGCCAATGGTCCAACGGAGCCTTGTCGGACGTATGTCCGAACTACTGGCGCCGTTACACCGACAATATGACCTGGCCGGGTGCCTTCATCACCGTGGCCGACATGCTGCACACCCGCTACGGCGACGAGCAGGCCATCCGGGCACACTACCCTGCCATGAAGCACTGGATGATGCACATGAAACAGCATTATCTGGTGGACGGCATCCTGAACCGCGACTGTTATGGCGATTGGTGCATGCCCCCCGAGTCCCTCGAACTGGTGCACTCCCAAGACCCTGCCCGCATCACCCACGCGGCCGTCATCTCCACCCCCTTCTACTGCTACCTCTCCGACAAGATGGCCCAATTCGCCGACCTGCTGTCGTTGCCCGATGACGCAGCCTTTTTCCGCAACGAGATACAGGTGGTGACCCGAGCCTATAACGAGCGCTATCTGGACAAGAAGACCGGCCGCTACGACAACAACACGGTGACCGCCAACCTCTTGCCTCTAGCCTTCGGGATGGTGCCCAAGAAGATGGAAGAGAAAGTCTTAGCCAACATCATCGACAAGACCGAAAACGAGTTCGGCGGGCACGTCTCCACCGGCGTGATTGGCATCCAGCAGCTCATGCGCACGCTCACGGAGCACGGGCGTGGTGACTTAGCCTTGAAGATCGCCACCAACGACACCTACCCCAGTTGGGGGTACATGGTACGCAATGGCGCCACCACCATCTGGGAGCTATGGAACGGCAATACCGCTGACCCGTCGATGAACTCCGGCAACCATGTGATGCTGCTCGGCGACCTCATCCTTTGGGACTACGAATACCTCGGCGGCATCCGCGCCTTGGAGCCTGGCTACCGCAGGATCCTGCTCAAGCCATATCCCTTCGCCGGCCTCGACTCCGTCAATTGTGCCTACGAGTCGGTATCCGGCCTCATCGAGAGCTCCTGGAGATGCCAGGATGGGCTCTTCGAGTGGGACTTCACCATCCCTGCCAACACCACGGCGGATGTCTGGATTCCCACCGCCAGCGGGCATGAAGTCAGGACCTATGGCAGCGGAAAACATCATGTCAGCAGCAAAATCGGATCATGGATATTCTGGAAATAACAAACAACGCAATGAACACACGAAGCAGAACACCTCATCACCTCATCATCCTTGTCATCGCCATCGCGGCGTTACTCACGGTCAGCTGCGACAGGTCCAAGAAGGAGGTGGCTCCGAAAGGATACTATGCCACCTGCAAGCCCTGCACCCGCTGGTGGTGGTTCTCGGCCGAGTTAGAGGACCAAGACATCCGCGACCAGCTGGTATGGCTCCACGACCACGGCTTCGGGGGTGTGGAGATTGCCTGGATCTACCCCATGGGGCTCGACTCCGCCACGGCACATCCCGCCTTCCTCTCACGGGAGTGGGCATCGCACGTGGTCTTCGCCAAGCGCATCGCCGACTCATTGGGGCTCAGCTGCGACTTCACCTATGGCACGCTATGGCCCTTCAGCGACGTGAATCTGCCGAACGGTGACCAAGCCCGCACCTACTTCGACACGGTGGAGCCCGCCCGGCGGAGCTACACGTGGGACTTCCCGCGAGAAGGCCGCATCCTCAACCATCTGGACAAAGAGGCCTTCAACCGTTACGCTGCCAAGATGAACAAAGGACTGGCAGAGGCCTACAAAGGCTCCAGGTCAGGACTCTTCGTGGACTCCTGGGAGGTGGAGACCCAGTATCTGTGGACCCCCGGCTTCGGGGAGACCTTCCTCAAAGAGCATCACTATGACATCGAGCCCTATCTGCAAGACAGCACCCTCTATGACGAGGAGAATGCGGAGATCTTCTACGACTACATGAAGACCCTGTCGGGCTATGTGCTACGGGAGTTCTACAAGCCCTTTGCGCAGAACGCCCGGAAGGTCGGGGCTTTCTCGCGAGCCCAGTGCGGCGGCGCGCCCACCGACCTGCTGACCGCCTTCTCGCTAGTGGATGTGCCCGAGACGGAGGCTATCCTATACGAGCCCTCCTTCAGCAAGATAGCTGCCTCCGCGGCCGCCCTCGCCAACAGGGAGGTCGTGTCGGCAGAAGCCTTCACCTGCGTCTACGGGTGGACGAGCCTGCGCAGCCAGGGCGGCCGCGGACAGAGCCCCTACCAAGGCCGGGAGCAGATTGCCGACCTCAAGCTCATCTGCGACGCACTCTTCGCCAACGGCACCAACCAGATCATCTGGCACGGATTCCCCTATAACAAGATGGGGGAAAGCACCAACCACTTCTATACCACCTGCCAGATCAGCACCAACGAGAAACAATACCTGAGCGGACAAGCCCTGACCGACTTCAACCAATACATGACCACCGTGTCGGAATATATGCGCAAAGGCAAGAACTACAGCGACCTGGCCGTCTACATGCCCTTGGAGGATGCCTGGATGGGCGGCTTCTATCCGGACTCCCTGCGCAAGGTGAAAGCCTTCTTCTGGGGAGAGTACGAGATGCGATTCATCCGCACACCGGAGGCGCTCAAGGGGATGCAGCCCCTATGGGTCAACGCCCGTTTCCTAAAATCGGCCACCTATGAGAATGGGGTGCTGCACTGCGGCAAAGCCAACTTCAGAGCCTTATACTCGGATGTGGAGTACATGGAACTCAACGCCCTCAAAGATCTGGTACGACTGGCCGAGGCGGGAATGCCTCTCTGCCTGATGCGCGACCCGAAAGAGCCCGGCAAGATCAAACACAACGCCACCTACCAGCAGATGCTAAACCGCCTGCACCGGCTGGCTAACGTCCAAGCCGACACCTCCGTCTTCCAGACAAAGCCGTTGATAGAGGGAAACAAACTGCCCGACTTCTGGTGCCGGCAGGACGGGGAGACCTACTACGTCTTCTTCGCCAACCCTTGGGCCAAGACCATCCAATACCCGCTCCCCTATTGTTACGCCTTCCAAAACAAGAAAACGATGACCCGCGAGATCATCGTCAACCACCACGGCAAGAGCGAGAGCTACACGCTGACCTTCCGCCCGACAGAGTCCATCCTGTTAAAGATTGACAAGAAAGGTATCCACCCTATCGATCTGGCGTTCCTGCCAAAAAGAAGGTAGGAGGTTGGCTGTTAGCCATTGGCCATTAGCTGTTAGCTGTTGGCTATTCTAAAGAGTACGGCTTCTCCGTAAACCATTTCTTGTTCGGCTTGCTGCCCATGGTGAAGACCAGCTCGCCGCCGGCCATAATCTGCTCGTAGGTGATGTAGGCGGTGTGCAGCGGCTTGCCGTTGAGCGTCACCGACTGGATGTAGCAGTTCTGGTCGCTGACGTTGGGTGCCTTGATGGTCAGGGTGTTGCCGTTTTGGAGATGGAGGATATTTTCGGGCAGGTAAGGCGCTCCGAAGACGTACTGGCCGCTGGCTGGACAGACCGGATAGAAGCCCATCGCGCTGAAGAGGTACCATGCCGACATCTGGCCGCAGTCATCGTTGCCGCACAGCCCGTCGAGGTGGTTGCGGTACATCTTGTTCATCACCTCG
>JAFYEU010000023.1 GCA_017544105.1 Bacteroidales bacterium | reverse complement strand
CATCCAGGATAATGTCATCGGTATCTCCCCTGTGGGTTGTTCCGTTTTGGCATACAACTATTTTGATGTGGACTTTGTAGAGGCCGCTCACGGTCGTGCTCCGGCCTGCGCCTCCGCCATCAAGCGTCTGCGTCCCGAGACCTTCGTATTCTCCTACCAGGGTGACGGCGACTTGGCATCCATCGGCTGTGCTGAGGTGATGCACGCCTGCAACCGTGGTGAGAACATCACGATGATCTTCATCAACAACGGTATCTACGGTATGACCGGCGGTCAGATGGCCCCCACCACCTTGGAAGGTATGGAGACTGTGACCTGTCCTTACGGCCGTGATCCCGAGATCATGGGACACACCATGCGTCTCACTGAGATGCTGGCCCAGCTGCCCGGCACGTACTATGTGACCCGCCAGGCTGTTTACACCCCCGCTCTCGCCAGAAAGTGCAAGAAAGCTATCCGCACCGCCTTCGAGAACCAGAAGCTCAAAAAAGGCGTCTCCTTCGTAGAGGTGACCTCCAACTGTAACTCCGGTTGGAAGATGACCCCGGTGCAAGCCAACCAATGGATGGAAGAGAACACTCTCAAATACTTCCCGCTGGGCGACATGAAGGTTGACGGCAAGTTCGATCCTAAATTCATCGAGAGAGTCGGCACATTCGACCAACCGAATGAGACCATCTTCTCATTGAGAAAAAAATAATCCTTAAAAATCACAAAGACATGACAGAAGAAATCATTATAGCAGGCTTCGGCGGTCAAGGTGTGCTCTCTATGGGTAAAATTTTGGCTTACGCCGGCATTATGCAAGACAAGGAGGTCAGCTGGCTTCCTTCCTACGGTCCTGAAATGCGTGGTGGTACCTCCAACGTCACCGTTATCTTAAGCGACGAGCGCATCTGCTCCCCTTATCTTAACCAGTTCGACACCGCCATCATCCTGAACCAACAGTCTATGGACAAGTTCGAATCAGCCGTCAAACCTGGCGGTCTGCTGATTTATGACCCCAACGGTATCACCAACCACCCGACCCGCAAGGACATCAACATCTATCAGGTGGCTGCCGCCGACAAGGCCAACGAACTCGGTATTGCCAAACTGTTCAACATGATCGTCCTCGGCGGTTTCCTCGCTGTGAAACCCCTCGTAACCCCTGAAATGTTACACAAAGGTCTGGAGAAGTCCCTGCCCGAGCGTCACCACCACCTCATCCCGAAGAATGAGGAGGCTGTGGAGATCGGCAAGACCATCCTCAAACCTTATCATACTTTATAGTATTTGTCATACCCGGGGAGCTCTACATCCCCGGGTATGTTTTTTCTTTTTCAAAACATCACAGCTATGAGTACAAAGAAATTATATCTGAGCCAGACCGACAAGAAGATTGCCGGCGTATGCGGCGGCATCGCGGAGTATCTGGATGTAGATCCTACCGTGATCAGAATCATCTTCCTCGTCGCGCTCATCTGCGCCTCCTTCGGCTTCTGGGCTTACATCATCGTCTGGATTGCCGCTCCCAAAGGACCCGAGATGCCCGACTCTCTCAACCAGAACTCCAATCCCAATCCCAACAACGAATATATCCGGGAGGAGTAGTCCCTACCCCATTTTTCCCCTTTCAGACTTTGCCTAGAGCACCACGATAGACCCTTTCTTTACAAAGGGCCTGCCTTCGTTGTTTTTGTAATGCAAGACGTAGTTATAGACAACGTCGGTCATCAGTTTGCCCTGGACGAAGCCATCCCACTCAAAGTCTTTCGTCGCGGAGTAGAAGACCAACTCACCCCAACGGTTGTAGATGTGGATCGAGCAATCGCTGATCTGATGTTTGGCACGCTCGTCCAGCCTGAAGAGATCGTTGAGTCCGTCGGCATTGCTGGGGGTGATCGCATTGGGCAGATAGACATTCAACTCACAATAGGGAACCTCGAAAGAGGCCGTGGCCTCGCAGGGCTCCCGCGTGGCGCTCACGCGATAGGTGCCCGAGTGGTCCACCTCCACCTGGGTGGTCGTCTCGCCCGTGTTCCATAGATAGTTCGTGAAGTCGCCCTCAACGGTAAGGGTCATCGTCAGCTCATCACAGTAGTCGTCCGCAGAGGCTATTATCTGGAGGGAGGTGTCCACCACCGTCAGTTGCAGGGCGATGATGCTATCACAGCCCACCGCATTTTCCAGTACATAGGTGGCTTCCTGATTGCTTTCGCCATACCAATTCCCGTCCAGCCACAGGAACGGGCCACAAGAGATTCTCACGTCGTGCACCAGACTGTTGTAGAGCACCGTGACCACCATGGTGATCACGCTGTCGGCGCCTGTGCTGGCCGGCAGCGTCACCGTGCGCACGTCGCTCGCCGTGAAGGTCTCCCCGTTCCACACCAATGGCAGGTCGTTCTCGCACAGTGTGCTGTCCAGGGTCACATACTGGTTGAGGTACACATGGAGGTGGTAACTCACCGCGCTGTCGCAGCCTGCCTGATTCAACAAGTGGAAGACGGAGTCTGCCTCCCCCATAAAGTAGCTGTCTTGGTAGGTCCATTCTGGCAGCTGGTTCTCCACGATGGTGTCAAACACAGCGCTCTGGCTGTGATGGCGGATTATCAGGTGCAGCGTGTCCGTCTGTGCGCAGCCGTGCAGGTCCGTGTGCGGGTACAGGAAGGTGCCTGTCTGCGTATAGTCGGTGCCATGCCAGCTGTAGCTCTCGCACGCCGTCGCGGTGTCCGACTCGTGCTGGGCGTGCCACACCGTCAGTTGCAGCGTCACGATGCTGTCGCAGCCCCACTGGTTGCCGCCGACGATTGTGTGCACCGGCGGCGTCACCGGCGTCTCCGTGTAGGTCTGGCCATCAATCCACGTGTAGCTCTCGCAGGCCGTCCGCACGTCCGTGCCTGTCGTGTTGTAGCGCACCGTCACCTCCATCGTCACGATGCTG
>JAFYEU010000005.1 GCA_017544105.1 Bacteroidales bacterium | reverse complement strand
GAGAACGCCCACCCGCGCACCTACCTCGCCCAAGTGGATGGCGAAATCACCGACGAGGCGCTGCAACAGCTGGCCAAAGGGGTCGTCATCAAGGGTTACCGCACCCGACCTTGCAAGGCCGAGCGGGCACTGCCGCCGGAGAACCTCTGGGAGCGCGTGCCGCCCATCCGCTATCGCGCCAACATCCCCACCAGCTGGGTGCGCCTCACCCTCACCGAAGGCAAAAACCGCCAGGTGCGGCACATGACTGCCGCGGTCGGATTCCCCACGCTGCGGCTCATCCGTGTCCAAATCGGAGACCTCAGACTGGACGGACTCCAGCCGGGCGAGTGGAGGGTTGTCAAATAAGCGTGGGGGACACAGTTCTACACAGACGCCATAGCCAATAGCTAAAGATTCTTCTTGTCGGTCCACGCATGGGTGAAGATGGTCGGGGTGACGGACAGCATGACCCATCCCCAGTGCAGTTGTCGGTTTTCAGAGAGGTGTTGGAGGACCTGCATGGTTTTGGTACCCCGCATAAAAGAGTAGCCAGCTGCCACCTTGATGAATCTTGCGAAGGTGTAGGAAGCCGATAACTCCAGCTCATGTCCCAACGGTTTGTCCAAATAGTCGAGGTCGGTAGCGATGGCAAAGAAGTGGTAGGATGCGGTGAGGTTCAAGTTCTGGATAGGATTCACGGAGGCTCCGGTATAAAGATTTTGTAACCCAGGGGTGAAGTTGGAGACATAACTGTTTAGATAGAAGAAATCCATGGCTCCGTAGAAATCATGGTGCGATCCGAAGATGGGACAGAAACCTCTGATTTTGTCGTGATAAACAAGTCCTATGGACCCTTCAGAGGGCACAGCAAAATATTTGTCGCCACTCAGGTAGTCGTATCCGGCATAGAGGGTGTAGATTTTGCTCGGAGACACTTTGATCGTGCCACTCCCCATGAATGCATCCAAAGGGATCCCATATTCTTCCTTGCCCATCTGATAGTAGAAAGCACCTTCCAAGGTGACGAATTTCGGCTTCAAGGTCACATAGGTGCCGACCAGTTGCTGGTAGAAGGTTTTGTTCGGAACATTCAAGTTCAGACTCTGCATGCCGATGTTCATGCCGATGAGAGAAATGCCGAAAAAGGACTTGGGTGTCTCATAGTGATACCAAAGGGTTTGCATGGTTTTGTACGGTTGGATGCCACCAGAATAGTAGTTGCCTCCAGTCATCTGGTTCTCCGGATTCTGGTTATAAGCGAGGAGGGCGTGGACTTTGTGGCCATGTCCCTCGTACCCGAATTTCAGCACGTCATGGGTGGGGGCGGTCATGGTCCAGTCATCATAACCCAAGATGCGCTCGTCGTCATACTCCAGCGTTTGCCGTCCAATTTTGGCAAAGACGCCGACTCTGGATCTCATCTGGGCCCAAGCTTCAGCAAGTGTCAGACTGATGGAGGATTGTCCCCAGACGCCTGACATTTGTGGCGCAAGCTTCAGTTCAAACCAAGAGGAGCGTTTGTATCCGATATCAATCCGGTATTGTCCCATGATGAACATGGAAGTCCGGTTGTTGTCGGTGCTGTCGGGGTTAAATCCGCCATGACGCAACTCGCCACGGGTGGTCATCTTGGCGCTGATGGAAAACTCGTTGTCAGGGTGGGGTGGGAAAGAATCGATTGCTTCTACTTGAGCCTGCAAATCGACTGCTGTCAGGATGACGAAGACAAGCAATATCCATCGGGTAATTCTGTGGTGATAATCAAGCATACTCTTCTCTAATGATGGTTTACAACTATTATCAAAACTATTCACGGTGTTTTACAACGGAATAGATGTATTTTTCAGTCTGTATGGTTTCAAAATGATAGTGCTCCACTTCTTCCAGTACTTTCTTCATATCATGGCAAAGGCCTTTGGCGGTGAGTTTGAGCAGGGCCTCTTTCCGAGTCCAGAAGTAAAGAAACTGCATGATGGGGTCCAGAGAGGTGTTGATTTGCTGTTGCTCTTCGTCGCTCATCGTGTAACTAATCAACTCGGGAGAGATCTTGCGAGGCACTTCCACATCTGCACCCACCGGCTGGTCGCTGATGGCACACAATGCCACGGTCCCGGAATGACTGAGGTTGAAGTAAATGTCGGGGTAGTGGACAAGAAACGGTTTCCCTTCTGGACTGTATCCTAAAAGGGGAGGCTCGGTGATGCCGTACTCTTTTTCCAGTCCCTCCATCAACAGGAGGTATGCGGACAGGGAGAGGCGCCGTCCTGCGTCGAAACGAAATCTCAACGCCTGTTCGCGTCGTTGTGGGGATACTTTTGCCAAGGCTGCAGCAATATCCAATTCCTCCGTATGATCGTTGATATAAATCATATTGCTTTTCACGGTTTGTATCGGACCAAGCCGAAATTAGTGGCCACCCATAGGGTGTTGCCTTCGAGGGCGATGTCGCTGATCACATTTTTATACATCCCGGTTCTGAAAAATATGGCAGAGATTTCGGTGCCATCCATTTTCACCAATCCGTTGTTGGAAGCCATCCAATAGACATGGCCGTCATATTCGAAGTCTCGGATCATGTGATCCGGTATTCGTGAGTTCAATTTGTTGTAGTGGGTCCACTCGGTGAAGTCTTTGCTCAGCACGGAAAAACCTCCGTTGCCGAAACCGCCGCCGTAACCGATCATCAGGGACCCGTCGGGACAAAACTTCAGACCGCGGATGGTGCCCAGCTGCAGCTCGGAGTTTTTCTCCGTATATTTTTTCCATTTCCCGTTCGAATAGATGAGCAAATGTACGTCGCAGCCCACCGCGATG
>JAFYEU010000022.1 GCA_017544105.1 Bacteroidales bacterium | reverse complement strand
CCCTCATCGGCGCCGCCATCTAGGTGGCCATCTGTACCAAGAGCGGCATGCCCATCTCCACCTCGCACGCCTTGATCGGTGGCATCATCGGCGCCGCTTGGTTCGTCAACGGCTCCGAGGTCCTGCACGCCAAACCCATCATCCTGACCCTGGCCTTCATCATCCTCTCGCCTTTGATCGGACTCTTCCTGGGCTTTCTGTTGGAGTGTCTCCTGTTGAAGATCTGCAAGAACAAGCCCCGCAAGAAGGTCGAGAAAGCCTTCAAGGGGCTGCAATACTGCTCCACGGCGCTGTTCTGCATCGGCCACGGTTCCAACGACGCACCCAAGACCATGGGCATCATCGCTGTGCTGATGGCCAGCGTTTTCTCTACCGCCGGTGTCGGCGACGGCATGAAGGAGTTCATCTCGGTCTTTTACGACGGCAGCCAGGGCTTCCACATCCCCGACACGCTCGCCATCCTCTGTTACGTCATCATGTCGCTGGGCATCCTCATCGGAGGCTGGGGCGTCATCAAGACCATGGGCGGCGGACTGTCGAAGATCAACCCCATCCGCGGTTTCTCGGCTGAGTTCGCCGGCGCCACCACCCTCATCGCCACCTCGTTCCTCGGCATCCCCGTCAGCACCACCCACACCATCACGGGCGGCGTCATCGGCGTAGGACTCACCGAAGGCGTCAAGTCAGTCAAATGGGTCACCGCCAAACGTATCGTCTGGTCGTGGATCCTGACCATCCCCGTGCCTCTGGTCATCAGCGGCCTGCTCAACCTCTTGTTAAACCTCTGTTTCCCGCTGTGATATGAGCCTCAACTCCTTCTTCCAATACTTCGTCCCCAAAGAGGAGCGTTTCTACCCCCTCTTCAGCCAGCAGGCCGAGAACTTCGTGGCCGCCTCTACAGCCCTTCGCAAGATGATTCACGCCAAGGACGAGCAACAGCTGGAGTCGCTCAAGAAAGAGATCAAGCACTGCGAGACCAACGGCGATGCGGTGTTGAACCACATCTACGCCCTGCTCGGCAGTGCCGTCATCACCCCCTTCGACCGCAGCGACGTCCATGAACTCGCCGAACGCATCGACAACCTGCTCGACCGGCTCGACGACTGCGGCAACATCCTTTATACCCGCAAGTTCCATGAATTCGACAACGCCGTCGTGGCCATGACCGACAACATCTTCTTCGCCTGCCAGAGCTTACAGCAGATCATCAACCTCCTCCCTTCCCTCAATAACGGCAAGGGACGCGAGATCGCCCGTGTGTGCAACGAGGTGAAGACCATCGAACACGAATGCGACGAGATCTACGGGAGATACATCTCCGACCTCTTCAGCCAGCCGCTAAGTCTGGTGGAGATCGTCAAGCGCAAGGACCTCATCCAAGTGCTGGAAAACACTGCCAACAGCACCAAATACATCTCCGACCGTATTCGGAGCCTCCAAGCCAAGTCAAGTTAACCCTCAAAAAACCAATATCACCATGAGAAGAATTATCAACAGCCTGTTAGACATCGACTTATACACTTTCAGTGTCTGTTACGCCTATTTACAGAAGTTTCCCCGCGCCATGGGGCAATATACCTTCGTGGATCGCAACAACACCGTCTATCCGAAGGGCTTCGCCGAGAAGCTGCGCGAGCAATTCGACAGTCTGGCCGACCTCCGCATCACCAGTGAGGAGACGCGTTTCATGAAACAAAAGTGCTATTACTTTCCGCTGTGGTTCTTCACCTTCCTGAAGGGTTTCCATCTTAGGCCTTCGGAGGTCGAGGTGAGCCAAGACGAGGAAGGCCATCTCCACATCCAAGTGACGGGACTGTTGTGGCGCACCGTGTTTTGGGAGATGCCCATCCTGGCGACCGTCTCCGAGCTCATGCACGAACTCAAAGGTGAGTTTGAGCACTATGACGCCGAGAAGGAATATGAGAAATCCTACGCCAAAGGCATCCGTCTCATCGGCAACGGTGTGAAGTTCAGTGACTTCGGCACTCGCCGCCGTTTCTCT
>JAFYEU010000021.1 GCA_017544105.1 Bacteroidales bacterium | reverse complement strand
GCTTGCCACTTGACTATCCTTTGTCAAGGCAAGCCACAAGCCCAATTGCTGAAAAAGGCCTACAAGTCACAATCCACGAAGTTATTATACTCGTTTTTCGACAACTGGTCTGAGGAGGTTAAATCCAATGAAGGTAAGGCGAAGACAGCTGGACAAACGTCAGAATGAACTATAACGGTAACACCTATGCCTTCCCGTTCTATATCACCGTCCCCGTATCAACCGTGGATTCTGCTGTTGAATTTCGTCCGCCGTTGCATATTGAGGGAAAAAAGGTGGTGTATCTGACTAAAAGATACGAAAGAATGCTGAATTCTTTTTTAGGAGACAACCATGTTGATTTGGGAGAAGAGAATATCATGCAGCCGGCCTATTCCAAGGGGGAAAGTCGGTCGAAACATAGTTTCATCAACCGAGCGGCCCACATCTACTACGGACACTGGGGCGGTTATTGGCAATATGAAACCTATCCCCAAGCGAACCAAATCATCTTTAATCCGGAGATGAACCGAGCCGTCGTAATGTTCCGTTTCGTGTACGAAGGTGGCGAGGTGGTTCTGGAGAAACAGAACGGGGAATGGGTTGTAGTGGATTCACGTTTCACGTGGATTGAATGAGTACATCAAACAAAAAGTTGATGCCTCAAAGGTATTATCTCTCCCCCACTCTTTTCTCGTAGGCTAGGCGCTGGCCGTCGCGCACCTGGACAATACCACAGAGCGTAAAACCGAAGTCGCGGATAAGGTTGCGCATCGGGATATTGTCGTGGTGGGTGTCGATGCGGAACCATTGCACACCCTTGGAGCGAGCCTTCCGTTCTGCAAACTTGAGGATGTGTCGGGCCAAATCCAGGCCAAGATACTTGTCGGCAACAACAATTCGATGTACCGTAACGTAAGGTTCTCCATCGCTGAGCCACTTCCCGTCAATCTTTTCATAGTACGGATCTTTGTCGAAGACAATGGCGGCGTAAGCGGCAGGCTCCAACAGTTTATAGAAGATATGTGCTTGCTTCTTTCTTTTATCATTGCGGATGGTCGCTTCATCAGGATAGCCATCCTGCCACTGGTCTAGACCTTGCGCTTTCATTCTGCACCGTGCCTGTTCAATGATTCTCACGATTTCGTGGATATGATCAAGTTTGGTATTAAAATGATAGCTGTGACTAGGACTCAGCAGATATTTCGCGGACCGTTTGTAATCATAAAGGGCCTCAATCAGGGCTTTCTTGCTCTTGAATTTTTTCTCATCCGCAATTTTGAAAACAGGTTTGAAAGCGATCTTTTTGCCGTACAATCTGGGACTGGCGTCAATGACGTGGATTTCGTAGGTAAGCTCGTGCAGGTCAAGCGTCGGGCGCGTACCCACATACAGCATTCCTTTGTGGCGTTTCCCGTCGTACTTGACCCAAGCCGCATAAGCGCCCTTCTCCAGCACAACAGGCGTGTCAGGCTGCACATTGGCGGTTGGAAAGCCGAGCTTGTGCCCGTTTCCGAGACCCTGGATGACCGTGCCGGTGATATAGTCGGCGATGTACATGACGCTTTCTGTTGCTATTTATTATTTAATCGGCAAATGTAAAAAACAATCGCACCAATTCTCTAACACTTTGGCTATTGGCTAACTGATAACTGACAACTATCAACTATTTTATCCCACGCTTCCGGACAGGGTAATGCTCAGCAGTTTCTGGGCCTCCACCGCGAACTCCATCGGCAGTTTGCTCAGGACGTCTTTAGCATAGCCATTGACAATCAATCCGATAGCCGTTTCTTTGTCAATGCCGCGCTGTTGGCAGTAGAAGAGCTGGTCATCGGAGATCTTGGAGGTAGTCGCTTCGTGTTCCATCACCGAGGAGGAGTTGGCGCACTGGATGTCGGGCCAGGTATGCGCGCCGCACTTGTCGCCCATCAGCAGTGAGTCGCACTGGGAGAAGTTGCGGGCGTTTTCAGCATTTCTGCCCACCTTCACCAAGCCTCGGTAGCTATTCTGACTATGGCCCGCGGAGATACCCTTGGAAACGATGAGGCTACGGGTGTTGCGTCCCAGGTGGATCATCTTGGTGCCTGTGTCGGCCTGCTGGTAGTTGTTGGTGACAGCCACGGAGTAGAACTCGCCCACGGAGTTGTCGCCCTTGAGCACGCAGCCGGGGTATTTCCAGGTGATAGCCGAGCCGGTCTCCACCTGCGTCCAGGAGATCTTGGAGTTGGCGCCCTTGCAGAGACCGCGTTTGGTGACGAGGTTGTAGATGCCACCGTTGCCGTTCTTGTCGCCCGGATACCAGTTCTGCACGGTCGAGTATTTGATCTCGGCATCCTTCATGGCAATCAGCTCGACGACGGCTGCGTGCAGCTGGTTCTCGTCGCGTTGCGGTGCGGTGCATCCCTCCATATAGCTCACATACGCGCCCTCGTCGGCGATCAGCAGTGTGCGTTCAAACTGACCGGTCTTGGCCGCGTTGATACGGAAGTAGGTAGAGAGTTCTATCGGGCAACGCACGCCCTTGGGGATATAGCAGAAGGAGCCCTCGCTGAAGACAGCGGAGTTGAGGGCCGCATAGAAATTGTCGGTATAGGGCACCACCGAGCCGATATACTGGCGTACCAGGTCCGGGTACTGCTGGATGGCCTCACCAAAGGAGCAGAAGATGATGCCGTACTTCTTCAGCGTGTCGGAAAAGGTAGTCTTGACAGAGACGGAGTCCATGACGGCATCCACGGCCACGCCGGCCAGCACCTTCTGTTCCTCCAGGTTGATACCCAGTTTGTTGAAGGTATCGACCAGCTCGGGATCCACATCATCCATGCTGGAGAGTTGTTTTTTCTTCTTCGGGATAGCCAGGTAGGTGATGTCTTGATAATCGGGACGAGGGAAGTCGAGGTGTCCCCACTGGGGTTCCTCGAGGGTGAGCCAGTGGCGGTAGGCCTTGAGACGGAATTCCAGCAGCCACTCGGGCTCGTTCTTGCGGGCGGAGATCATCCGAACGATGTCCTCGCTAAGACCTTTGGGGAACTCCTCCACATCGATATCCGACACGAAGCCGTATTTATAGTCTTGTTCGGTGATTTCTTCTAATATGTCCTTTTTCTCGGGTTCTTCTTTCATTGTGGTTAGTGATCAGGAATTAAATCGGCGGCAAAAGTACGATTTTTTTGCTTTTAGTTTCCCAAGCTTTGCAGACATTTCATTTTGAGAATATAGATAACAGAATTGCTCAGATTCTAATCTCAATGATTGCGCACACATCGAACGGAGAATCCCCAATAGCGGGCATTATAAAAATAGTTGACATTTTCGTAGTTATAGCACAACTGCCTACACCATGCCTGATCATTGTTGTATTCGGTTGAAGACCAGAAGTAGGTATATCTTCCCGAATATTGGAAATCACTGCCACGACAATGGCCTACAGGATAGGCTGAGAAGCCCGTTGCATTATTGGAAGATTGATTGTTCCCCACCGCACAGGCATAGGTGGTGGAGGTGACCCAGCCGGAAGTGACAGCCAGAGACTTGGCAATATAGTTGCTATTACCGCCACAGACATATTCATTCTGGCTTCCCACATAATCTGCCAACTGAGCCCATTCCGAATGGCTGGGTAGATGCCAACCGTTCGGGCAGACTCCTTGAACGCCACTGGGATTCAAATCGCTGGAAGAATCTCCGTGCATGGCAGCAGGCCAATTGTAGAGATATCCCCGTTCCGACAAAGGAATATCGGAAGAGGCATAATCATAGTAATAAGGCTCTGTATAACTCTCATTATTACCGAGAGCAATAGCTGTACCGTCAGCATAGTGGGTTGTCCGAAGATTTTCCTTCATCCAGCATTGGTTCCCCAACCAGATGGTATGATACGTGTTCCCATCAAAATCAGTAACGGTTGTCAAGCCAGGACAAGAATGGCCTTCCGTAGTACTCTGGACCACATCAAACAACAAGGAAATGGTTTCGGAGGCTATTTGTGTACCGGTAATATGACCACTCTCAACCAAGGTGCCAAACACCGTTGCAAAACCCACATATTCCATCACATCATCTGGGGAGAACGGATTGGAGGAATCGCCTCTTCCCTTCTTCTCAACAGAATAGTAACGAGGCATTTGTGCATCAACATATCTAATAAAATCCTTTTCACCAGCACCTTTGTTGAAGATCTTCACGGAAGCCACCTTCCCTGCCTGCCTTGCTGTTAACAGAAAGAGACCTGGGGTGGACAAGGAGAGCTGAAATTGATGTATTCCAGGTTGGAGAGAATGGAACACCTGAGATACCAAAACCTTTCCAGACATATCCATGAGCTCCATGGTGACATCCTCTTCCCCGACAACATCCAAAAGAACACAGGTTGTGCCTTCAAAAGGGTTGGGTATATTCTGAAAGAGGCTAAACCGGGCTATGGTCCCTGGTTCTTCCACACCAGTCACAGACATAGTCAAGACTGTATCAGGCCAGTAAAGGGTTTCTTGCCAGCCACGGGTATGATTGACGACCTGTATGCTGTCAAGTTGAAGATATTGATTCTCGGCATCGAGACCTGTGAAGAAAAGGGTAACTGACTGTGCTTGCAAGGAGGTGCAGAGCAGCAAAAAGGCTCCTAAGAACAAATTTCTTTTCATCATAACTACAAGGGACTTCTAATTATCACATCCGTGTTGCCGCCAACCACAGAGCGAAGTCCGTTGAACTCCATAATCGGGCAAGCAGCACAGCATTGTCAATACAAATGTCTATAAATAAAGATGCAATATTGGCAGAAGGTTGCAGCTGATAGAAGTTTTTTTCACAACGACAGATAATCATCCATTCCGCATGGCTGTTTTGGTCTTGGGAAATCCTATTATCGAGCAAGTTCTTAAAGGCTACTTAGACAGCCTATCTCTTTTGCTTTTTGCGCTATAATTTCCGGCCTGTCTTTTTGAGGAACCGCATCACTTTGCGGCCTCGCCTGCGCAACCAGGTTTCTATCATCTCATCTTCCATCTCAAGAAAATCAAGCGTCTCGTTTTTACGCCTTCTTGATTTGGAATACCGGAGGTATGCACCAATGTGACGTCTCTTCTTTTCGTTGTAAATGGTGTCGAAAGGAAGAAGCACAGCGGTATCTTCGATATTATGCATCAAACGGTTCACCGCTGTACCGAACATCAGCATCTGGGATGTGATGGAGATGTACATCGTCATGTTCGGCGGGATATGCACGCCCCGCATCTTAGCCGCCTGTTTCAGCAACTTGTAGTCTTCCGTCAGATCTTCCTGATTCACCACCAGATCCATCAGCTCCGGATCTGACTCGGGCATCACGGACAGACCATCCCACGGGCGGACAAGTTCTTCCTTGTCACCAAAATGTTTCCAAAGGAAATGGTAAATCAGATCCTTCATGATATGGTCGTAGGAGGGATACAACGTTATCTTGCCGAAGAAATAGAACAGGTTCGGGTTCTTCATGATTATGGCCACCAAGCCATCCCACAGGTTATCCATCGCGAACAAGGACTTGGCGCCTCTCTTGGAGCTCTGGTATTCGGGAACGACAAAATTGCGTCCAAGTTCCAGAACGTGTGGCAGGTACTCCTTAATATACTTCGGGGAGAAGCGGAACTGATGGGCGCTGGCCATAATTGGCTGGCCTTTCTCGTCAAACTCCGCATCTGAGCCATAAAAGAAACGGTAACCTCCAATGATCTTCTCATTGTCGGGATCCCATACCACCAACTGTTTATAAGGTTTTTCCATCTTGTCATACTCATCAAGGTCCACCTCATTGCCTGTAGAACCACCGGCAGCGCGGAATGTCACCTCGCGCAACCGTCCAATCTCCGTAACGACATTGGGAGAGTCATGCCAGGTGACGACGTAGAGTTCATTGCCTCCTTTATTGGTATCTTCCAACTTTTTGGATTTGGTAAGTTCTGCTTTTAAAAGTTCAACCGGTACGGGATCAATTATGGTATGCATATTATGAAGGATTGTCAAGCGATACTGGATGGCCATGGATTAGACACTATGCCGGCCATTTCAAGCATAGCATTATGAGCGGTGTCCCTCATCCGGGCCGCCTCTTCCTTGCGAGGTGCTTTGGTGTCGGGAACTATCGGGTCTCCCACATGGATGGTGAGGAGAGGATCACCTTTGCTGAAGAGTCTGCGCCATCCGGTACGGGGTCTGAAAGTGATGATCATGGGAATGACAGGCAGGGAATACCTAAAAGCCATATTGAAAGCGCCTATCTTGAAAGGTCTGAGCGGTGCATAGTAGTACCAACTGCAACTTTCGGGGAAGATGTGAATCCACTGATTGTCGGCATGCAGTTCGTCAAATGCCTCATTGAATTTCCGGAGACTGCTGAGGTTATCCGGGATGGCGATGCCGCCTATGTGTTTCATCAGGAAACCATCCTTGCCGTTGAAAGCCTGTGCGTACATCGGGATCCAAGACTTCCGATAGCGCATCGCCTGGAGCACGCAAATCATATCCCATCGATGAACGTGATTGCAGATGGTCATCGCCCCGTGGGCAAAGAGCTTGCGATTCTGACGGATTTTCTCACGACCTTCGATCTTGAGGCCATAACGGATTCTGTTTACGGGAAAAGCCAAGAACCAGGCAACACAATAAATGATGAAATGCCATATCTTGAATTTCATCGATTTGTCAAGATAGGGATAGGTCTCGTCAAATTTGATGTCCTTAGTCTTTTCGCGTATGGGGGTCATTCTCGCAAACGGGTTATCCCCAGGGAATTCGGCTGAGGGTTCAGGGACGAACACGTCTTCCCGCACTCTGAAGTTGCGATACGCTGGACCGAATGACGAATAATCCTTTGACATACCAAATTAATCAGAAAAGGGCTGTCGGCAATTAATTCTCCATCAAGAACCTAGACGCCTCGATGCCGGCGATGGCGCCGGAGCCAGCGGCCACGATGCCTTGGCGGTAGTGGGGGTCCTGTACATCGCCGGCGGCAAAGACACCAGGAATGTTGGTACGGCCAGTGCCAGGCTGGGTAACGATATAGCCTTGGGCATCCATCTCGAGCTGGCCCTTGAAGAGGTCGCTCTGCGGGGTCACCCCAATTGCCTCGAAGACGCCATTGACTTCGAGGACACGTTCTTCGCCCGTCTCCACATCGCGGACTTGAAGGCCAGTCACCTTCTTGATAAAGCCCTCCTGCAGTCCGAGGATATCCACGGGCACATGGTTCCATACGACCTCGATGTTAGGGGTGTTCAAGACCAGTCTCTGCAGGGCGGCAGTGCCGCGGAACTCGCGGCGGCGGTGCACAATATAGACCTTGGTGCAGAGTTGCGACAGATAGAGCGCGTCTTCCAGCGCCGTGTCGCCGCCGCCGATGACGACGGTGGTGCGTTTGCGGAAGAAGTTGCCGTCGCAGGTGGCGCAGGTAGAAACGCCGAAGCCGCGGAACTTCTGTTCGGAGGGGAGTCCGAGCCAGCGGGCCTGGGCGCCGGTAGCCACGATGACGGTATCGGCAGTGATTTCATCTTTGTCGTCCACCCAACAACGGAAGGGGCGGGAGGAGAAATCGACCTTGGTGACGATACCGGGGCGCATCTGGGTGCCAACATGGAGGGCTTGGTTGCGGATATCCTCCATGATGACGGGGCCGGAAGAGCCTTCTGGATAGCCGGGAAAATTCTCGACTTCATTGGTGATAGTCAGTTGGCCACCCACCTGAAGACCCTCAATGAGGAGGGGGTTGAGGTCTGCGCGGGAGGCGTATATACCGGCGGTATATCCGGCCGGTCCGGAGCCTATAATCAGGCATTTAACATGTTCAGTCATAGCGATAGAATTAGGCGGCAAAGGTAGCAATATTTTTTTATTTTAAAAAAAGAGCGGCGTATTGATATTTTTTATATTTTTGCCGCCGATTTCATACGGGGCGTTAGCTCAGTTGGCTAGAGCGTTTGACTGGCAGTCAAGAGGTCGTGAGTTCGATTCTCATACGCTCCACGAGAAGAGGGAGAGGTTGCAGGAATGCGGCCTCTTTTTTTTATGAGATTTTGGGGAGGAGGGTGAAGGAAGGTGAAGGACATCGTTTCATCAATATATACGTGTTGGCTTCATCCCAATTCGTTTGAAGACAACCATCATCCATCCGGAAGAATCATGGTTTTGGCGATTTAATCATACCGTAAGTATAAACTTGTTCTATCCGTCTAAAAACAATCTGAAACCTTTCTCCATTGCATAGTTTCACACATTGTTTCCTAAACATAGCCTCGTAAACATATTGATGAAAATGCAAAACTGAGAAAAAATGGTAAACGCCCATCACCATTCTTTTAAGCTGAATCCAAAAAAAATCCACAATCCGGCGGTCATGAACATTTTTACCGTCTTGATGCAATGGGTAAGGATCTTCCACCCCATACTCTTTTCGCTCACTATCCAGCAAACTTTGATAACAAATAATCGTATCCTCAAAAAGCCTCGACCCAGGCAAAACGTACTTGGCAATTTTTGAATGTATTCGACTGGGCGACATTGTCAGGAGAGTTTTAGGTAACTCACCTATGGTATCATTTTGGCTCTCAAAATCTTGACTATCTTCTGAATCACGCAACAACAATCTGATTTTATGCAAGATATACCAAGCAGTTTTTTGAGTCATGCCAAAAAGCACCGACAATTGGCTAGAAGATATTCCCTGTTTGGCATTAACAATCATGTAAATTGCTTTAAACCATGTCAAAAGAGGCAGTTTTGTGTTCTGAAAAATCGTACCAACAAGGACAGAAAATGATCTTTTGCATTCGGAGCACAAATACCGTCCAGTCTTCCGAGAATAGACCTTCTCACAGCCACAATATGGACATTTTGGCCGACCAGACCATCGTTTCTCGGCAAGGAATTCCTCACACATTTTTTGAGTCCTAAAACATTTTTCCAGAGCTTGAAGAGATTTAAACTGATTCAGAAAATTTGTCTTCATATTCAACCTTGTTTATTGTTATTGAACTGCAAATAAACAAAATTATTTAATACAAATTCACTATTGCCTATATTTTTATATAAACAAATTATTTTCAGTATATTATATTATCAATTAAGCCAACAGATATATATTGGATTTAAGGTATAAAATAATAATTTTACCTATAATTTAACATCACAAAACCATTCCAACCCCCCATCCCCCTCCCCCTACCCAAACACCCCCATTATCAAAAGTGTATAAATATATTTTGTTATTATCCGACAATTTCATACTTTTGCAAGTTCAAAATTTACGATAATGAAAAACTATAACATTGTTGGAATTCAACAAATAGGCGTCGGCACTGAAGACATGGTACGCTCCTGGAAATGGTACGCCGACATGTTCCAAATGAATATCCGGATGCTCGAAGACGACACCGTGGCAGAATTCATGCTGCCCTATACCGGCAACCAACCCCAAAAAAGGCACGCCTGCATAGCCGCAAACCTCCAAGGCGGCGGAGGCTTCGAAATATGGCAATACTCTGAAAGGACACCCGTCAAAGCAGACTTTAACATCCAAATAGGCGACCTGGGTATCTTCATCGCCAAAATCAAAACCCATAACATCGAAGCCTACCACGATGAGCTGACGGCTAAATACGAAGATGTGACCCCCGTCTACACCGACCCACGCGGCATCCCCACATTCTACGTGCACGACCCCTTCGGCAACACCTTTCAGGTGGTGGAAGACAACTATATCTTCATCGACGAGAACCGCTTCTCCGGCGGCATCGTCGGCGCCATGATCGGCGTCACCGACATAGAACGCTCCCTGCCCGTATATCAAGATATCCTGGGCTATGACACCATCGTGTACGACAAAAACGGCACCTTCGCCGACTGGCAAACCCTCCGCGGCGGCACACAAGCCTACCGACGCGTGCTCCTCAGCCGCTCCACCCCACTCGTCGGCCCCTTCTCCCAACTCTACGGCAACGGCACCATCGAACTGGTGCAAGCCCTGGACCGCACCCCCCTCAAGATCTTCGAAAACCGCTTCTGGGGCGACCCCGGCTTCATCCAACTCTGCATGGATGTCGTCAACATGAAAGGACTCGAGGAGTATTGCGAGAGCAAAGGCTACCACTTCACCGTGGACAGCTGCAAACAGAACCCTAACTTCGACATGGGCAAGGCCTCCGGCCACTTCACCTATATCGAAGATCCCGACGGCACCCTCATCGAGTTCGTGGAAATCCACCGGATCCCCATCATCGACAAACTGAACATCGGCATCGACCTGATGAAGAGAGACCGCACCAAACCCATGTCCAAAGCACTCTTCTTCATGATGAAACTCAATCGCGTTAAATTCAACTAGTCATGACCACTCTGATAGAAGACATCCAAAAAGATGTACGCTTCGCCGACTCCCTGAAGGCGTGCATGAACTGCGGCATGTGCACCGCCGTGTGCCCCGCCGCCGAGTTCTATGAGTATGACCCACGACGCATCTGCGACATCGTCCAACGCAAAGACGAAGCCGCCATCGAACAACTGCTCCGCTCCGACACCATCTGGTTCTGCGGACAATGCATGTCGTGCAAACCCCGCTGCCCCCGCGGCAACGCCCCAGGCGAGATCATCTCCGTACTCCGCAACGAGTCCCAGAAGTTCGGATACTTCATGGACAGCGAGATGGGACGCCAACAGGTATTCCTTATGAAGACATTGGAATCCAATATCTTAGAGATTGGTTATTGCGTATACCCCGACCGAGTCGACCCCGACTATCACCCCGAGCAAGGACCCGTCTGGGAATGGTACCATAAGAACATCCGTGATGTCGCCCCGAAATTAGGCGCCAACTATCACGGCAATGGCGCCGGAGCTCTCCGCGATGTGCCTCACGAGGACATGGAAGAGGTGCGCAAGATTTTTGAGGTCACCGGTGGCATGGAGTTAAGAAAAAAAGTGTTGGACAAAGAATAAGCTACTATGGCAAATTTTGGTTTTAGCATCAAGAAGACACGCTCCATCCAGCTTAACGAGGCCGCTCTCGCCAAGTTCAGACAAGCGGTGGAGGCCGTCCCCTCCTACAAGAACTGCATCGGCTGCGGCGGATGTACCGCCACCTGCTCAGCGCGACAATTCACAGACTTCAATATCCGAAAGGTCCATTTTTCCCTCCGCAGAGGCCAGTATGAGAGCGTCGCCCAAGAACTGCAGAAATGCATGCTCTGCGGCAAGTGCACCCTCATCTGTCCCCGCGGCGTAAACCTACGCTCACTCATCATCAATATGCGCCAAATCATTGCTAACGCCAACGAACCTTTTGAAGATGGAAAATTTTAACCCCTTTGTACTCCCGTTTGTCCTGGGCGCCTTCGCCCTCCTAGGCATCTGCGTCTATAAATACGTTCGATGGATCCGCCAATTCGACCGGGCACAGCAGAAGGTCTTCTACAAGAACCTCTTCACCGGCAAGTTCATACCCGCCATCTGGGAGATGTTCACTGAGTGCCTGCTGCACCTCCGTATCACCAAGAAGAACTGGCGGCTGGGCTACATGCATCGCAGCATCGCCTTCGGCTGGTTCCTCCTGATCTTCGTGGGCGCCATCGAAAGCCGTATCGGCACAAAAGACCACTTCCACTTCTGGGTGGCCATCTTCTACCGCTTCTTCCATCATACCCCACCCGCCAACGGCACCGAGGTCTTCTTCACCAACCTGATGGACCTGCTGCTGCTCTACGTCCTCTCGGGTGTCTTCTTGGCGCTCGTCAAGAAAATCCGATCCCGCATCCTGGGCATGCAACGTGCCACCAAGCACTCCCTCATGGATAAGATCGTCCGCTACTCCCTGTGGGGCATCTTCCCCTTGCGCCTCCTCAGCGAGTCCGTGACTGCCTGTATCTACGGCAACGGCGGCTTCCTGACCCAGACCATCGGCAACTGGTTCAGCCTGCCAGTGGCTCAGTTCCTGGAACTCCCGTTCTGGACGCTCTACTCTATCGACCTCTGCCTCTTCTTCGTGCTCTTGCCCTTCACCCGTTACATGCACATCTTCACCGAGATCTTCCTGATATATTTCCGGAGGATGGGCGTGAAAGAGCACACCCGCATGACCGGCTTCACCAAGTTCGAGTTAAGCGCCTGCTCCCGCTGCGGCATGTGTATCGACCACTGTCCACTTTACAAAGACCTCGACATCCCGGAGGTGCAATCCGTCTACCTCTTGCGTAACCTCCGCAACCTCGAATACCATAAGGATATCGTCACCGCAGCCAAAAACTGCCTCATGTGCAATCGCTGCGTGGAGGACTGTCCCGTCAACATCGACCTGATGAATATCCGCCGCATCGCCCGCGACAAAGGCAAGATCGACATGCCTAACAGCTACAGTTATCTGAAGAATGTCAGCGCCTTCAACGCTATCGGCCGCGTGGCCTACTTCGGAGGCTGCATGTCGCACCTCACCCCAGGCATCACCCAAGCCATGGAGTCCATCTTCAAGGCCGTGGGGCAAGACTACTGGTACATGGACGAGCTGAAGACCATCTGCTGCGGTCGTCCGCTCCTGCAACAGGGCTTCAACAGCCAGGCTGCCGAGTTGCGCCTGAAGAACACCGAGTTGATCCGCAAATCCGGCGCCACCGCCCTCATCACCTCCTGTCCCATCTGCTACAAATCCTTCAAAGACGAATACCAACTTCCTATTCCCGTCTATCATCACACGGAGTATTTGAACATGCTGATTGAAAGCGGCAAGCTGAAAGTCAGCAAGAGCGACCTGAAGGTCACCTACCACGATCCTTGCGAGCTGGGCCGCGGACGCCACATCTACGAGGAGCCTCGCAAGGTGCTCCAGGCTGTCTCCACCCTCCTGAAGATCTCCGACGAGAAGGAGAACAGCCTCTGCTGCGGCATGAACTTAGGAAATACCGTGTTGACACTGGAGCAACAGACCACCATCCGCGACAACACCCTGGCCTGTCTGAACGAGCCGAATCCCGATGTCATCGCCACAGCCTGTCCTATGTGCAAACGGGCATTCCAACACGGCACCAACGCCAGCGTGAAGGATATCGCCGAGATTGTAGCCGACCAAATCGAGAAATAATATATCAGTAATTATACAACAAACAAAACACAAAACAATGAACAAAGACTTATTAAAACTCTATCCTCATGATCTGTGGGAAAATTTCGCAAACTTCTGCGACAACCCGCATCCTTCCAAACACGAGACAGCTGTCGTCAACTGGATGAAAAGCTGGGCCAAGGATCATAATGTAAAGGTCGAGCAAGACAAGACTGGCAACTTGCTCTTCACGATACCCGCCACCAAGGGTATGGAGAAACTCACACCCGTAATCCTGCAAGGCCACTGTGATATGGTGCCTCAAGCCGATGATCCTAAGTTCGACTTTCTGAAGAGCCCCATCGAGCCCATCATCGACAATGGTTGGGTGCGTGCCAACCACACCACACTGGGTGCCGACAACGGCATCGGTGTATGCGCAGCATTGGCCTGCGTCACCACCAAGGGCGTGCAACACGGTCCATTAGAGATTCTCGTCACCATTGACGAGGAGACTGGCATGACGGGCGCCTTCGGTCTGAAGAAAGGCTTTGTCAAGGGCAAAATCCTCATCAACCTTGACTCCGAGACGGAGGGCGAACTGTACGTGGGTTGTGCCGGCGGTTTGGACGCCAACTTCGAGCGCAGTTACACCACGATGCCCACGCCCGACGACATGAAGGGCTTCCTGGTCTGCATCAGCGGTCTTCATGGCGGCCACTCCGGCATGGACATCAACTTGGGTCGTGCCAACGCCAACAAGCTGCTGGTACGCTGCATCTCCAATGCCGTGAAGGAGTTTGGCGCCTGTGTAGCCACCCTTAACGGCGGCAGTCTGCGCAACGCCATCCCGCGCGAGGCCATGGCTATCATCGCCGTGCCCGCCAAGAAAGCCACCGCATTCAAAAACTACATCAAGAAATATGATGCTATCGTGAAGGCTGAATTTGCCGCTACCGAGGAGAACCTCGCCGTCAGCGTCAAGGCTGTGGACACCCCGAAGAAGGTCATCCGCACCAAAGCTCAGAACCAGTTCCTCAACATGATCTTCGCCATCCCCAACGGTGTGGTCCGTATGAGCGACTCCATGGCCGACCTGGTGGAGACCTCCAACAACCTGGCCAACATCAAGGCCGAGAATGGCAAGATGAGCGCCTGCTGTCTGCTGCGCAGCTCCGTAGATAGCGCCAAAGAAGCCCTCGGCGCCAAGATGACCGCCATCGCCGAGCTCGCCGAGTGCAACATCGAGCTCACCGGTGCCTATCCCGGATGGAAACCGAACATGGAATCCCCGATCATGAACACCTGCAAGACCGTTTACAACCAGAAATTCGGCAAAGACCCGAAGATCATGGCAATCCACGCCGGCCTCGAATGCGGCCTCTTCGGCGCCTGCTATCCCGACTGGGACATGGTCTCCTTCGGACCGACGATCGAGCACCCGCACTCTCCCGTGGAGCGCGTCAACATCGAGTCTGTGGGCAAATTCTTCGACTTCCTGGTAGCCGTGCTTAAGAACGTTCCTACCAAGTAACCATTCCAACAAAAGAGGGTGACCCTGACTGGGGCACCCTCTTTTTGTTTCATCTCCCCCCAACAACTACTATCTATTATTTTACAATCTCTACAAGCTCTTGCCCCTGCGGGGCTGCTTAAGGAATAACTGTTATCTATTATCTATCAACTATTATCTAGTATCTATTCTCCTTTTCCTCTCGCAAGTTCATCATCATAACCCTTGCACCATGCACACGCACCACATCAACACCTTAGACCAAGAGTGGCAGATTCTATTGAACATCAATGCCAATGAGAACACCTTATTGGAAAAGTGGGTTGCCCTTGCGCAACAGCTGAAGGCAGCCGGATACCGCTATCAGACGCATCATATCACCGCCATTGGCGAGGGCACGGCCACGGCCGCACGACTGTGTCGGGAGGGTGCCCGCCATATCATCGCGGCGGGCGGCGACGGCACCATCAACGAGGTCGTCAATGGCATCTTCACCTCCGGCGTGGAAACCCGCGACGTCTATCTGGCCATTCTCCCCATGGGACGAGGCAATGACATGGTACGCACCCATCAGTACCCCCACGACCCGAACCAATGCGTCAGCATCTTGCAACAAGGCCTTTTCATGAAACACGACATCGGCTTCGTGCGCGTCACGGAAGGAGACGAGCTCGTACGGGAACGCCACTTCATCAACATCGCCGGCTTCGGCTTCGACGGAGAGGTAATCCACAACGTCACCTACCGTCCCAAGAAGCTGCCCGGCCTCTCCGTCTATATGTCCGGCCTCATCACCACCCTGCTGAAACGGAAGTCGCCCACCGTCCAAATCAAGGCCGGCGACAAGGTCTTCCAAGGCAAGATCTTCATGACGGTGGGATGCATCTGCCAGTATAACGGCAGCGGCATGCGCGAAGCCAAGATGGCCGATCCCCAAGACGGTCTGATGGACATCATCATCGTGCCCGATATCAGCACCCTGCGCGTACTGTGGCATCTTAAAGACCTCAAGAGCGGTAACCATGTGGACAAGATGAAACAAGTGCTGCACTGGCAGACACAAGAGTTGACCATCACCTCCACCGACCGCGTGTATGGCGAGGTGGAAGGCGAAGTGCTCCCCTACGGGGACTATCACATCACCCTCATCCCCAACGCCTTGAACGTGCTAACCAACATCAAAGCCCCCGGCATCATCGCACCGCAGGAGCCACTTGCCACTTAGAAAGCACAGAATCCTATTCCCAACTTGAACTGTAGCCAGTAGGCTCCAAGGATACGTCCGTCTGCATAGCCTTTGAAGGTACGTTTGGACCACTCCGTAAAGGCGTCATGCTTCAAGACAATACCGCGGTACCCGCCAAAGGTGGTCCCCAAGGAGACCCCTAACGAGAGCTTCATAAAGGATGTCGGCCAGAAATCATAACCATACTCGAACTTGAAGCCTAAGAGCACAGACTTGCCACTTCTAATCTCAGAAAGGGCATACGGGTGCTCGGGATCATATTCTCCCGTGGGCCAATAATAAATGAGATGCTGGTTGGCCGGCACACTGTCAATAGTATAATCAGGAAGTCCTCCGACCATGTGCACGATAGGCTTGCCTGTCTCCGGATCCATCACGAGGTTGCCTTCGGGATCACGCTCATAAACAGGATTACCATCCATCACATATTTGGAGAAGAAACAGTCCAGGTTGAATTTCAGATAGTGGCCCATCGGTGCATCCGCATTGCCTACATAATGCTTGTAATACAGATTGAAACCATGGGCGGTCACATGCCCGTCAAAGGACCGGTAGTCATAGTCGACATACGAGTCGGTAACACTGTTCCTGCTAAAGATATCGTGTTGCATTCCCTCAAATGGAGAGGTGAAGAAGTTGTAACCGATACCGACAGTTCCCCTCTTCCATACCGCCACCTCCACACTGGGCGTGACAAAGAAGTTCATGCTGAGCAAACCGGCACTTTTGTCTTCCCCATACTTATTCTCCATAACTTGCGTGATGTAGTTGGCATGGAAGTATGCCGGCGAGGTAGTGCCTTCCAGGTCGAAGATCACCCGCTTGCCCAGAAGTCCATAATATTGGCCATATCCTGCACATGCGCAGCAGACCATTATCCACAATAAGAATGTCTTTTTCATAATCAGCGGGCTAAATAGTTACGTAGTTGGGTGTAAACGAAATTATCCAGCAGGACACGGCTACTGGCCTCGGTCGTGTTGAGGCTCTTGGAGACCATGGTCTTGCCGTTTACGATGTCGGCCACCACAAATTGGGCACGGGTGTTGCGGATGGGCACACAGAAGTCGGCGATACCCACAGGAATCATGATGGGATTGGTGAGGGTAAGGATCAGATACATATACTTGTTAAAGGAAGACATGCTATGATACTGTTGCACCGCACCCACATAGCAGACCTGGTGTGTGCCGAGCGAATCCATAAACTCCTCCAGATCGTCAGACGTGAGGTAGGTCATCGACATGGCCCCGGCGTTGGCATAGTCGTGAAGCCAGCGTTGCCACTTCATCAGGTCGTTGTATTGGCGAGTGTTGGGATGCTTGTCGGCAGGCATCGAACCGGCAGCGGCAGTCTCCACCTTATACTTCTTGGCCATACGGGTCATCATCTTGAGCAGATGCTCGGACTGGCGGTGACTGGCCTCAACCTTTTCTTCCTTGTTCTTGGCATAGCAACGCACTTCCGGAGGGATGATCAACAGAGCGCTCGACTTCACCGTATTGGGCTGCGTGATGGCATCCATGATCTGTTCGTTCACCGCATCCGCCGACGCCCGGTTCATCATCGCAAAGAAAAGGGAATCGCGATGAATGTCCACCAGCATGTAGTTGACAGTCTTGAATTTCTTGTCAGGCAGCACCATGGCATTGCCATTATTCTTCAAGCGGTCGTATTTGTTATCGTAATGCACGGTGTCGTTCGTTGGGTCGAGGTGGATATCCTCCTTGAGCATACCTTGAGGGAAGTCGCAGAAATCATTGTACTGCATCTTCTCTTTCACAAAGATATCCTTCATCAGATCCAGGACCACCCGCTCATAGTATTCGTCCTTCGGGTGCTGGCGGTATGCCTTCCACGCTTCACGCAGGGCCAGTACCGACCATTCGTTGCGGGTCAGTTTGGAGAAGAGGTAGCTCACCTGTTGCATTTCGCCCTCCACATCACGGTAAGAGGCAATCACGTCGTTGAGCGACCCGTCCAGCTTGTGCTTGGCCACCCCATAGAGGGAGGCCACCTCCGCCTTTTGCAGATAGACATCCCCAGGATACACTTCCTGCAGCACGAAGGCATTATAGTAGGCCTTGTCATACAGATGGTTCTGGAGATACAGGTCGATGCAAGCGAGGCGCGCTGTGCGGTTCACCTCGTCAAAACGGGACTTGTCCTGCCAGTACTTGACCCTTCCCTCATCGGACCAGCCATGGATCATGGCCTTCGCCACCTCCCGACGTCTGTCCACATTCGGATGGGTAAAGAGGGTGTCCGTAATGCCCGAGCGGTCAGTGATCGGACTGACATTCGTAAGGAAATAGTTGTCCGGGAAATGGTAGAAGTCGGTCTCCACCTCTTTCCTCGAGAAAGGGAGCTCATCAAATGGCAGATGGGAGTATTTCAGCACATCATATACGCCATCCAGAACCTCATAGCTGTAGGGGGAGTTCTGGTAAAAGACCGTCAACCCCACTCTGTCGGCCTCCAGTTCCTGTTCACGGGAGTGCTGGTGGTAATTCAGATATTTGGTCACATAACTGCTCTTGCGGGAACTCTTCTCGGTCTGTTGGGCATGATGCAGATAGACATGGGCAATCTCATGCGCCATCACGAAGGCGAGTTCGGCCTCGTTGGTGATCTGCGCCAGCATGCCGGTGGTGACCAGGATAACGCCGTTGTTCAGGGCGTAGGCATTGACACGCGGAGAGAGCAGCACATAGAAGTGCACCTGGTTCTGCAGCTGAGGATGATCCTGCATCAGCTTCTCCGCGATATTGTCCAGGTAGTCGTTCATCGGGGTCCCATAGAGGATGCGTCCCTCCTTGAGGAGGCTGACCAGCATGGGATTATAGCTCTTGGCAGAGCGGGGCGTGTTCAGGGCTTCGGTCAGCGTGCTCGGGAAAGCACCCGTGCACTCGGGCATGACAAACATGGCGTTCTGCGTCTGCGCACCCATGTAGGTCCACCAGCAGAACAGGAAGCCCAGAAGGGTCGTCAATCGTCTCATAGCTTGTTAAAATGAGTGGTTAACCTTCACAATCTCGGCCATTTTTTTCTTGTTGGTGCCGATGCCAAGCACAAAATCATCTTCCACCAGAAGCGGGATGATCATCCGGTATTTGTCGGTCTTGCCGTTCAGGATGGCTTTCGTCTCAATAGGTTGACCGGGCACGATGGTGCAATAGGCAGTGGCGTGGGCAGGCGCATAGGAGGGCTTGCTCAAGAGACCGCTCTTGCCCAGGTAGTTCTCCATAGCATCACAGTAGAACAGATAGACCTTGTTGTTATGCATCACCGGCATGTAGGAGAAGCCCTGGCCGCGCAACCAAAGAGTGTTTTGCGGTGTACCACTGGAAGCATACTGGTTCTTCTTGATGACAGCGAAATCGTTGATCTTGCCATTGGCATCCGCATAGACTACCGGGATGTTACGGGCGAAGTATTTGTAGGTCGTCATGCCACGGTTGTCGGTGTAGGCGATCATCGTTCTCATCTCACCCAACAGCAGCAAGCTACCGTCTTCATACTCTTCGACAAACTGGGCGCGAGTGGCATAATGGCTGGCAGCAGGGATGCCCAGCATAGCCTTCTCAGCATAATAGTCCTTCGGGAACTCCATCTTGTCCACGCTGATCTCTTCTCTCCGCGGGTCGAAGATGGCCATGTAGGTGCCAGCCTCATTCTTCGTCAGTTCTTCATGATAGTAGCCGCCCAAGGCCACCTTGCCGTTCTTCAGCATCTTCATGACAGAGGAAGAGAGATAACCAAAGTCAATGCGCTCATCCACAGACAGGGTGTTGTCATCAGTCATCACCACAAAATGGAGGGTCTCGTCCTCGCGGCTGGACTTCGTGGCATTGGCGTAGGAGCAGATGGCCGCATAGGCGACTCCGTCATTGTCAACCATAAAATCCATGATGGAGAAGGTCTTGTTGGCGAAATTGAAGTCGAGGTTGTTCTCCCAGATCTGTTCGCCGCCCTCTCCGAAAGCCTTGGCAACAGAACCTTTGAAGTCGTTCTTCTTGGAGGCTGCCAACAGACAGAAGGCCATCTTGGAGTTGTCGGGAGATACCGCATGCTGCAGATAGAGGCCATCGCGCTTCTCCGTGGTCACCGAGATGATCTCCTGCGGATGCCACTTCGCCTGCTTTGCACTCTTCTCAATGGTATTCATATACATCGTGTAGGTCTTGGTCTTGTTCTGCCACTCACTGTATAAGGCATAGATATTGTCCCCGTCTTCGTACATCGTGACGAAATTGTAGGAGTTGAGGTGCTGCAGCTGGATCTCCGAAACCGAATAATCCTCCAATGAGAAACAGTACAAGACATCGTACACCGGTTTGGAAGATGACCAGACCGTGTTGTCGGTGTAATAGAGGTAGAGATGACCATCGGCACTCTCTATCTGGCCGGC
>JAFYEU010000020.1 GCA_017544105.1 Bacteroidales bacterium | reverse complement strand
GGCGCCCGT
Source organism: Bacteroidales bacterium (assembly GCA_017544105.1). Taxonomy (GTDB): domain Bacteria; phylum Bacteroidota; class Bacteroidia; order Bacteroidales; family WCHB1-69; genus F23-D06. Next base: position 7,674 of record JAFYEU010000020.1, on the reverse strand, counting down.
TAAGACAAGGCTGATGCCGGCACTGGCTACCCAACTGTCGCGCGCCGGGTCGAAGTCCATGCCGGAGGCCTGCAGCGTCTCCTTGTCATCGTTCTTGTTGGCTACCTCCAACAGGCCTTTGGCACTGTATTTCGGATCGTCCAGCTTGTATTTCGACTTCATGTTGTAGGCAAAGCCGCCGGAGAAGCCGTTGATGCTGACCACGCCGCCCACGGGAATGCCGCCCGGGAACTTGCAGGCGCCGTCGAAGAACCACCAGTTGAACTCACCCTTGCTGTCTTTCTGTTTGCCGAAGCCGGCACTCATGGTGAGGTCTATGATGTCTACAATGGTGACAGACAGCTTTCCCTTGAAACCGGTCACCTGCGTGCAGGTCGGGCAGGAGTAGGTGAAGACGAGCGTGCCGCTCATCTTGAAGATGGAGAAGTCCACCTTGTCCAAGACGATGGAGTCCAGCCGGCCGTCCACATCTTTCACGTGGAATTTGTTCTTGGGCTCGCATACGCCCCAGATGGCAAAGCCGGTCGTGGCGCCAAAGTCACAAGCGCCGTCAGAGAACTTCATCTTGCCGGCCAAGGTGACACCCAACTTCAGGTCGTCTCCCTGGTAATCGACAATCGGGTCGATATGGGTGAGGCTGAAGGTGAAGCCGCCGATGTCAATACTCCCGATGTCGCCGTCCTTGCCCTTGTCGTCAGCCGGGACAGGTGCGTACCCGCCGATGTATTTCTGCGGTGACGCGAACGACCACTCGCCGATGTCGAACTCGAACTTCTCGATGGAGGCAGTGCCTTTCTTGGGCTTGCCGCTCAGGTTGTAGTTGCGCATGCCCATGTGCTCAAACTTCATCAGGCTGAAATCGCTGGGCAGGCCTATCTTGCTGCCATTGATGGTGATATGTCCGTTCAGGGTCAGGTCCACGCGGGTGCCCGACTCCTTGTACACTTTCTGGACGCGGAAGTAGGACGACTCTTTGAGGAAGTTGACGGAGGCGGCCCACAGGTCGAGGGCCATGGTGTCTTTCCGCGGCTGCACGTTGAAGGTCAGGCTGTCGGCGCCGACGGAGCACTCGTAGATGAAGCCACCCTTGAACAGCGGCACGCCCATGCCGCCCATGATGCGGGTGTAGATGTACTTGTTCTTGGTGAACTTCATGGCGACGGTGTCCAGGGAGAAGGACCAGCCCCAGCCCTCCTTGGTGCTGGCGCTGAGGATGTCCCGTACGAAGAATTCAGCCGTGAAGCCGTACTGGTCGATGATCAACCCTTGGGCACCGAAGTTGATACGGGTGCCCGGGTAGTTGTAGTGCACGGAGTCAACGATGGTGTTGTTGAGACCGTATTTGTAAACCACCATGGAGTCTTTTCGATCCACCGTGTCGGTGAAGGTGTTGCTGATCTCGTCGGAGAGGAAGACCTTGAGCTCGTCCCAGTAGAAGCCGGTCCACTCTTTGGTGGCCTTGGTGAGCTTCTTCTTGTCCTCGTCTTTCATTTCCGCGGGCGCCGGGGTGCCGAAGAGGTAGTCGTAGGTGAGCGACACAACGCTGGGGGTCTGTGTGGACGAGTGGTCGTAGTAGATGCCCTTGCCGGTGGGGTAGAAGGTGTACCGGTCGGCGCCGGCCACGGCAAACGGGTCCATGCTGACCTTCACCACCCAGTTGCTCCAGGTGCGGATCTCAGCCGCCATGCTGGCCTTCACGATGTTGCCCTTCATGGGCAGACCGTCCTTGCTCAGGCCGATGAAGTCGTTCTGGTTCAAGTCGAGCTCGATCTCCGCCCGCAGGCAGGTGAACTTGCCGGTGTCGATGGTGATGACCGTCCCGTCCTTCGGGTCGGCGAAGTTGGAGGAGGCCTTGAAGCGGATTTTATATCCGTCGTTCAGGTCCTGCTCATAGCTTCGCGCCATGAAGAGGTCGATGTGCTGGTCGGTCTTGCCGAAGAAACTCTTCTCGTCCATACAGATGTTGTTGGCCACAAACGGCACGTAGTAGTCGTCGTCCTGCGCCGCAAATATGGCCCACATGTTCATCAGGGCCGTGACCGGCGAGAAGAACATGTTGTTGATGGAGAAGATGACGTTTTCGGATCCTGTTAACTCCTTGTCGGTAAGACTGATCGGGAAGGTCAGCACTCCGGTGGAGATATTCTCGCCAACCAATGGCCCTACCAGTCCGCCATACTTCTTGCCGTATTTCTCACCGTATTTCATGAACTTGTCGTAGTACTCCTTCACCTCGTCTTCCTCGCCAAACTGCGAAGCCAGCCGGTTGACGTCGTCGATACTCCAGTCGCCCAGCTGCAGGTCGTTCATGAGCGCCGGCAGGTATGTGCTGGAGTCGGTGGCCGTGCTCACTGCCGTGCCATTGATGATCTGGAAGTTCTTGTTGATCTGGATGGTGTCCACCTTCACTTTTAACTTGACATCCACATCCATGGGATGCCAGATGATGTAGCCGTCGCCGCTGTAACGTTTCTTGTTCTTGTCCAGGGTGGCCGTCTGCAACACGAGTCGGAAGTCGCCCATCTTGAGCTCTACCTTGTTGTTTATCAAGCTGTCGGTTGTTGGGGTGATGATCTCCTTGCTCAGGTCGTCCAAGGCTTTGGGGTTACACTTGTACTTGCTGTTGAGGTCGGCAGAGTAGGCGCGCGGCTCCACCAGCTTGAAGGTGGTGTAAATCGATTTGCCTTTGTTGATGAGGTTGTAGTGTTCGCTCAGGTTCTCTTTCTGCTTGACATATACCCATAACACCGCCATGTATTGCTCGCCGGTCTTGAGGGAGTCGAAGAGGGCGGTGTCGATGTAGGAGTTGGTGGCGATGGAGTCCTTGAAGAACAGGGTGTCCTTTACCTGCTGCGGGGTCTTGCCTTTGGGCAGCTTGGCGACGAGCAGCTTGTAGTAGGCGCTGTCCTGGAAGTTGATGCCGGTGGCGGCTTTCCACTTGAACTTGAAGTCATCGTACTTCGACACCTCGGGAATCTCGAACATGAGGGTGTCGTCCCACTGCTTGGAGGAGAGGTTCTGCGGATAGGTGAATTGCGGCGGATAGACCTGGTCGAGGGCGCCGGTGTCGATGCCCCACGCGAAGACCACGTCGGAGAACATCTCCTGGGAGCCGAAAGCCACGGTGTTGACCACGCTGTCACGCTCCACCGGCACGTTGTGGATGTAGTCGGTGATGGTGTAGGTGGTGGTCTTCTGGTAGCTGTAGTAGGTCTCCGCCTTGAGGTGCACGAGGTATTTGTAGCCCTCTTGCAGCGAGGAGGCCCACTGGTCGCCGACAACCGACATCAGCTGGGTGGCCGACGGGGAGAAGTCGTGCACCTGCTGCACGCTGGTGCTGTAGCTCTTCAGGGGGAGTCCGATCATGGAGTTGCTGGCCGCACCGCCGTTGTATTCGTAGAGCTCGGCGGTGTAGTCCACCTTCAGCACCGAGTCGCCGCGCACGGGCATCCAGCTGATCCCGAGCGTGTCGGCCACGGGCACCTGATAGTAGGGCAGGTCGCCGTTGTCCACGTTGGTCACGTAGGCATTCGTGCCGGCGGCGGGCACCAGGGCCCCCTCCGAGGCGATGGCAGCCTTCAAGGCATCAATCGTGCCCTTGTCTTGTCCTGGCGACACGATGTAAGGGAGGCGCAACGCCGACACGATGTCGCTGTGGTTGTCGCTGACCACCGAGTGCAGGTTCGTGTTGTCACCGCCGCTGTTCATGATGACAGGCCCCGATTCGCCCCATACGAAGGTGATGATCTGACTCTTACCCTCGTTGCTGAGCTCGATGTCCGTCATCAGCTTCCGCTTCGGCACGGCCTGCACCTGGGCGGCATAGACGTGCCCAGGCACTAAACGGAAGTGCCGGTTCGCCACGGTATCGTGGATGTAGGTCGTGTTCGACTGGTTGTTGTAGGTGGTCACCGTGCCGTTGTGCTCGATGGCCTCCTGCACATTCTGGTTGGCGGTGAGCTCCACAATCTTGAAATAATAGAAGAAGTCGCTGGGACTTAAGCAGTTGGAGATGACACCCGTCCAGGTGAAGATCACTTGGCGACTCAAGGGCAGTCGCTGGTATTGGGAGTTCTCGCGGTTGTCGGAGCTGCCGGCCATGAATTGGTGGCGGCCATTATCACCCAGCGAGTTGGTGGGGGAGGGGTTGAGGGTGTTGGAGTTTGTCGGGAGGCTATTGCTGATGGGTCTCTGGCGGCCACCGAAGGTGGGCTGCAGCAGGTTGTTGGCCGGATTGCTGTTGTTGAGGTTGGCCGCACTCAGCCCGCTGATGGGCGAGGTGAACTCGGGCGCCGAGCCGGTATAGCAGATGGTGAAGGTATAACAAGTACGCTCGCCGACCTGGATGGGGTTCGGGTTGTTGTAGCCATCCCATTGGTAGGGGGTGATACAGAAGCTGTATTGTCCCTCTGGCAGCGATAACAGGTCCTGGGCCAGCTTGTTACGGTCGTAGTTGGTCTCATACGCCGATGCGTTGAGATGACCTACTATCTGATCGAAGATGGGCCGGTTGATGAACACCGGGGCACCGCCGACCGACAGTGGCGTCAGGGGCTGGATCTCCTTCTTCGTGCGGATGTAGTAGTTCTGGCCGGCACTGGTGAAGTCCGCCGTCAGCTCGATGGTGAAGAACACGTCCAGGGGAGTGCCCGTGGTGTTGACCATCTGGATGGTAAAATACCGCGCGGGGTCATCCACATAACTCAGTCCTGTGTTCGGAAACACACTCACCTTCGGGGAGATGGTGGTGAGGATCTGATTCTGTGCCCATGCCGACAGGCTCATCATCAGGACAGCGAGGAGGTAAATATACTTTTTCATACCTATATATTTTTATATGTTGTCAGTTTTCAGTTAGGAGTTAGAAGTTAGGAGTTGGAAGTTAGGAGTTAGAAGTTAGGAGTTAGAAGTTAGGAGTTAGAAGTTAGGAGTTAGAAGTTGAGGGGGCAAGAGTTCAAAGTCATAGTTCATAGTCAAAGTTCAAAGTCAAAGACCCTGTTTTTCCAGTTTCTTGGCGGCGCGCTCTACCTTTTCCGCGGCGCGTTGCTCTTTGGTCTTCTTCTTGATGACCTTGGCCGCGAAGGTGTAAGAGTAGGAGAAGGTGAAACGGGTGTCCAGGCTGGTGTGCACCCGCTGGCCGATGCGCTCCATGTCGCTGAAGTTGCTCAACGAGAGATAGAGCGAGGCCGCATGCTTCTTGTAGCTGAAGCTGCTGCCGATGCTGTTACTCAGCGAGAAGTCATTCTTCGCCCCCTCGTCTTTCTGGATGTTGTAGGCCGCGAAGCCATTGTAGTTGATGGTCCAGTTGAGCTTCTCCTTTTGCATGATGCGGTAGTTAAGGCCGAAGTTGAGTCCGTGGGAGTTGTAGTGGGCAAACTTCGACGACGACATGGAGAAGTCGTAGCCGGTGTTGATGCCCAGGCGTATATTCGTCAGGTCGATGCCATAGACGACACCGACGGTCAGGGTCTGGATGTTCATTCCATTGTGATTCAGCTTGTTGAGATTCTTGTTCTGCACAAAGTTGCCCGTCAGGCCGATGGAGTGGGTGTTGGCCTTCTCGATGGTGAAGGTGGGCGACACGGAGATGGTGTGCACGATGGAGTTGATACGCAGGGAGTCCACCACGGCGAAGTTGCCGTCAAACTGGTCCTGTTTGATGCCGCTGTAGAGGATGCCCAGGTTGAAGAGGTTGCCGATGGAGTTGTGCCAGTTGAGCGAGTAGGTGGCCACCTGGTTGGTGTACATCTGCTTGTGGTCCATGTTGTCGCGTTGCACGTAGCCCACGAGGCCGAGGTTGGCGCGCCCCTTGAACATGTTGAAGTTCAGCACGGTGCCGAGGCTGTGGGCGTTCTGGTTGAAGTTCTGCGCGCCCAGCGACACGTAGTCGGGCTGTATGAAGCGGTAGGTGAGGCTGCCGTTGAAGACCTTGGTCATGAAGTTCATGGCGGCGTCGCCGGCGAAGCGGATCCGGAAGCTGTTGCCCGGGGTGAAGAGCCAGTTGAAGTAGCGCTCATATTTCTGGTATCCTTCGATGTGGATGGAGTCGCGCAGGTCGGGGTTGTGCAGGCTGGCGCCGAGGTTGGCGGTGAAGGCAAACCAGCGGCCGATGGCGAAGCGTCCCGACAGGCCGATGGCGAAGTTGTCCTGCGGCGGGATGGTGTCTCGCCACTCCTCCGGTAGCGTCTTGATGCGGTCTTTGGCCTTCAGGAAGCTGATGTCGATGAAGTTGCGGGTGTTGCCGACGCCGAGCTTGACGCCGATGGCCTCCCGACGGTACTGGGGTAGGGTGGACTGCGGCACGTTGAGACCCAGCAGGGAGTCGGCCAGCTGCTGGATGGCGGTGCGGTCGTCATAGCCCTTCATGCGCGTGGCCCGCTGCAGCAGACCGCCGAAGGTGCCCATGCGGAAGAGCTTGCCCTGGTACTCGACGCCCGCCCCGAGGAAGGTCAGCCCCGAATAGGTGTAGTTGGAGAAGTGCATGCTGCTGCTGCCGATGTGGAACTTCCAGTTGCGCCAGGTCGGCATGAAGCCCAAGTGCCAGGTGGGCAGCTGCGGATAGTCGAACGAGGTGGTGTTGTTGGCGAAATAGAAGGAGAAGGGAAGCTGGAAGCTGTAGAAGGAGAGGTTGAGGCTCGCGTAGATGCTGCCCGAGAAGGGGGTGCAGGCTGGATAGTTGGAGTTGTAGGAGAGACCCAAGGCCGTTCCCACGGTGCCGCTGATGGCGAAAGGATCGGAATTCTTGATGGTGTTGATGCGCTCGCGGATGCCGTTCTGCCCCATGAGGGCACCGGCCCAAACGAACAAAAGAACAACCAGGATGAGGCGTTTGAAAGTGGTAGAGAAGTGCTTCATAATAAGGCTTTTAGGTGTTTCTCCTTCCGCTCCTGAGGCGACAGGTCATCACGTTCCCGCACGACCTCACCTCCCATCATTCTAAAGAAAGGGCTAAAATATATATAAATTTCGTAACAATCTACAGTTGTTCATAATTGGTGATAACTTTTTCTTAAACCTCCTCATGGCACTTCCCTCCCGGCTGCCCCCTCAGGTGCCTCCCCGGCGTGCCAACGGCACGCTACTGGTCGTCGCGGAGGAGGGAGGAGAGGGGAGGGAGGGCCGTGATCCTCAGGGCTGTGGCAGATGGCGGTGTGCGTGGTGATAGTAGCGTGCCTTCAGCACGCGGTGGGTGCCCGCGCGGCGCGGCCTGCCCCGGCCCGCCTCACGCTGTGAGCGCGCGCGTCCTGTCCCGGTCCCACACTGCGAGTGCGTGTACTGCGGCCTGCCCCGACCCCACACCGCTCCACTGCGTTACGCTGGTGCGGGGTTAATGGGATGGCGTGCTTTCAGCACGCGGTTGCTCCGGACGGCAAAGATAAGAAAAATATTCAAATGATTGATAATCAGTGGTATATTTACAATTAATAGTTAAAATAATTGAAAATTGAAAATGAAGAACAAGTGACGACTCACCCCTAATTTTCCATTTTTCCATTTTTCAATTGTTCCCCCTTTCCATTCTTTTTAACAATCAATTGTAAATATTTGTGTATTAGTGAATTATGTGAAAATTTGTGCTATTTTTGCGGCCTTTGACGGGTATGCAGGAACGACGAGGTGACGGCAGACGGGTGATGGACCTCTCCACGGAGACGGTGGCGCGCTACGACAACG
>JAFYEU010000145.1 GCA_017544105.1 Bacteroidales bacterium | reverse complement strand
TTGATTCTAGGCCTTGTTATTTTGTTTTGCGGATGCTCTTCCCAGAAGAAAGTGGAGGGGGAAAAAACAGCAGAGGCCGCGCAGCAGACGACAACCAAGCAAAAATCTGACAATATGACAAAAATACTCATCAAGACATCCTTAGGGGATATCACCATTGGGCTTTCGAACGAGACGCCCCAGCATCGTGACAACTTCATCAAGTTGGTGAAGGAGGGTTATTACGATGGCGTTTTGTTCCACCGCATCATCCAAGGTTTTATGATTCAGACGGGAGATCCGGACTCCAAGACGGCCAAGCCAGGTCAGCGACTGGGCATGGGCGGTCCGAGTTACCGTGTTCCGGCAGAGTTTGTGCCTTCCTTGTATCACAAGCGTGGGGCCGTTGCTGCAGCCCGGGATAATAATCCGCAAAAGGCCTCTTCCGGATCCCAGTTCTACATCGTGGATGGCAAGAGGTTCGACAATGACTACCTGACGATGATCGAGCAGCGGATGGGCAAGACCTTCACCCCGCAGCAGCGCACCGACTATACGACCGTTGGTGGAGCGCCGTTCTTGGATGGCGACTATACCGTTTTCGGCCATGTGTTGTCGGGCATGGAGGTGGTGGACAAAATCGCTGCCCAGGCCAAAGACGCCAACGACAGACCCTTGGAGGATATCAAGATTATCAGTGCTACCATTCTTGAATAGGCTATATGAAGAGTTTTGAAGAATTAAGACAGGAAATAGAGAAATTCCAAATTGAGAATGCAGAGGCTCTGGAAGCCTTCCGTCTTCAGTTTTTAAGTAAAAAGAGCGAGATTCAGGCCATGTTCGGGGAAATCAAGAACATCCCAGCCGATGAGCGCAAGCAGTTCGGTCAGATGGTCAATGAGATCAAGGAGTTCGCCAACCGCCGTTTTGCGGAGTTTAAGGCTTCCTATGACGACAAGGCAGACGCTGCGTCCACCGTGGCGGACATCACGCGCCCCGACACGCAGGTGAGCGTGGGTGCCATGCATCCAATCACCATCATGATGAACCAAGTGCGCCGTATCTTTGAGGATATCGGCTTCTCCACGGTCACCGGACCCGACATTGAAGACGACTGGCATGTGTTCACGGCCCTGAACTTCCCGGAGGAACACCCTGCCCGTGATATGCAGGATACCTTCTTCATCGAGCTGCATCCCGATATTCTGTTGCGTACCCACACCTCTTCCTTGCAGGTGCGGACGATGGAGGCGCAGAAGCCGCCTATCCGTGTCATCTGCCCGGGTCGTGTGTTCCGCAACGAGGCCATCACCTCGCGTGCCCACTGTATCTTCCATCAGGTGGAAGGTCTTTATATCGCAGAGAATGTGTCTTTTGCCGACATGAAGCAGACCCTGTTGTATTTTGCACAGCGGATGTTCGGCCCTGATGTCCGGATACGTCTCCGTCCCTCCTACTTCCCCTTCACGGAGCCTTCTGCGGAGATGGATATCTCCTGCTATATCTGTGGTGGCGAGGGTTGCAATCTTTGCAAGCATACCGGATGGGTTGAGATCCTCGGCTGTGGCATGGTGGATCCCAACGTGCTCGAGAACTGCGGTATCGACAGCAAGAAATACTCCGGCTTTGCCTTCGGCCTGGGCATCGAGCGTATGACCATGTTGAAATACAAGACCAACGATATCCGTCTCTATTTTGAAAATGATGTCCGCTTCCTGGAGCAGTTCAAGGCGGCAACACGGTAGAGACTCTGTCTTTGAACCTAACATTCGAACAATAAACTTTAAAGCAACAATAATGACAAAAACACAAAAATGGATCAACACCGTCATCGGTTTGATTATTGGTATAGTGGCTTCTGCTGTCTATATCATGACTGCTGAGCCTACCGTCTCCTGGTGGGATTGCGGTGAGTACATCGCCACCACCTCCAAACTCTTAGTGGGTCACCCCCCTGGAGCACCTACATTCCAGATTTTTGGCCGCATTGCCACCCTGTTTGCTGGTGGTGATGTCACCAAGATGGCCTATTGTGTCAACTGTATGTCTGCGGTATGCAGCGGTTTGACCATCATGTTCCTCTACTTCACGATTGTGCGTCTGGCGCGCAAGTTGTTTGCGAAGAATGGGGAGATGACGCTGGCCCGTTTCGTTGCCATCATCGGTGCCGCACTCGTGGGTGCACTGACCTACACCTTCTCCGACACCTTCTGGTTCTCCGCTGTGGAGGGTGAGGTCTATGCCATGTCGTCATTTTTCACCGCGCTGGTCTTTTGGTGCATCCTTCGATGGGATGAAGAGTATGACAATCCCAAGGCCAATGTGAACCCCAATCGATGGATTGTCTTCATTGCCTATCTGGTGGGTCTCTCCATTGGTGTGCACCTGTTGAACTTGCTGACGTTGCCTGCCATCGTGCTCATCGTCTATTACAAGCTCTCCAAGGAGGCTACCGGCATGGGTGCTGTGCTCTCCATGGCCATTATCTCCTTCTTCTTCTCTTTCTTCTGCTCTCCCATGTGGATGCTGCTGATCTGGGTGTTTGTCACCGTTCCGCTGTTCGTCCTGTGTTCCAAGAAAGGGACGTTGAAGAGCAAAGCAGAATGGGGTGTCTTTGGAGCGCTGGTGCTTTCTGTTGTATTGCTGGGACTCATATTATATGGTATCATCCCTCAAATTGTCAATCTGGCTGGTAAGTTCGATCTGGCCTTTGTCAATGGATTGCACCTGCCATTCAACTCCGGTACCATCTTCTTCTTCCTCCTGCTTGCTGCCCTCATCGGTTGGGGTATCTATGCAGGCTATAAGAAGAGCAGACCTATCTTGCTGACCGGCACCTTCTGTTTCCTGATGCTGCTCATCGGCTATTCCACCTTCTTCACCTTGGTCATCCGTTCCAACGCCAATCCGACCATTGATGAGAACAATCCGGAGGATGCGGTGGCCTTGTTGGCCTACCTGAACCGTGAGCAATACGGCTCTAACCCGTTATTCTATGGACAGAGCTACAACACGAGAGTGGTCGGTTCCAAGGATGGTAAGCCTTTCTACGTGAAAGACAAAGAGAAAAAGCAGTATGTGGTTTCTAACGACCGCAAGGAAGAGTTGCCGAAATATGATCCGTCAGGATGTATGCTCTTCCCGAGAATGTGGGCTGCTGACAAGAGTGCCAACTATGTGGATTGGCTTAACACCCGCTATAACAGCAACAGTGCTTCCGACAAAGAAAACCGTCGGGCGATGTCTCGTGGGGATCTGCCCACCTGGCAGCGCAACATTAAGTTCATGCAGACCTACCAGTTCGGCTATATGTACTGGCGTTATTTCATGTGGAACTTTGCCGGACGTCAGAACGACCTGCAGGGACATGGCGATTATATGAACGGCAACTGGATCTCCGGTATTCCTGCCGTGGACAATCCTATGGTGGGCAGTCAGAAAGACCTGCCGAAGTCCATGCAGCGTCCGGGTCACAACACCTATTACCTGCTGCCGCTGTTGTTGGGTATCATCGGCATCATCTACCAGGTGCGTCGCGACACGCCCAACGCCTTCGTGGTGTTCATGCTGTTCATCATGACGGGCTTGGCCATTGCCTTCTATCTGAACATGTACAACTTCCAGCCGCGTGAGCGTGACTATGCCTTTGCCGCCTCTTTCTACGCCTTCTCCATTTGGGTGGGCTTCGGTGTGCTGGGCATCTACGCACTCTTCGAGAAGATCAAGAACCAAGGTGTGCAGGTGGGTGGCGCTGTGCTGACCACCGTGCTGTGCTTGGCACTTGTGCCTTGTGTGATGGCCAAACAGAACTGGGACGATCACGACCGTTCCAACCGTTACACGGCACTGGCCATTGCCAAGAACTATCTCGATTCCTGTGCGCCTAACGCCATCCTGTTCACCCTGGGAGATAACGATACCTTCCCGCTTTGGTACGCTCAGGAGGTGGAGGGCTACCGCACCGACGTGCGCGTCTGTAACCTGTCGCTCCTCAGCACCAGCTGGTATGTGGATCAGATGAAGCGCAAAGCTTACAATTCCGACCCGCTGCCCATCTCCATGACCTGGGATCAATACAAAGACGGTACCCGTGATATCATGTATCTGGAGCCTGCTAACAACCAATTTGTGGATTTGAATACACTTGTGGATTATATCAAATCACCTGAATTCGATCACCAGAAGGCGCTGTTCCTCCTTTCCGCCAACAAAGGCTATCGGAGCAACGGTTATCCTGTGCCCGCCAGCTTCTCTCTGAAGGTGGATAAGGAAAAGGTGCTTGCCAATGGAACGGTAGCTCCGCAAGATTCTGACAAGATTGTGGACCGTTTGGAATGGCAGATGAAGACCAGCGGCGTGAACACGTATGCCAAGGCCTATATCATCATGATGGATATCCTCGCCAACAACAACTGGGAGCGTCCTATCTACTATGCCTCCACCACCGGCAGCGATGCTTACCTGGGTCTGGAAGAGTATTTCCAGCTGGAAGGCTTTGCTTACCGTTTGGTGCCTTTCAAGAATACGAATTCCAACAAGAGCAGATATGAGATTGGTAGCATCAACACGGACATTATGTACCATAATCTGATGAATGTGTTTGACGACCATTCCAGAATTGATGCAGTCAACAACCCCAATGCCGCTGCACATCAGGCCTATCCATATCTCTGGGGCGGTCTGAATGATCCTGCCGTCTATCAAAGTGAGGACAACACTCGCTTGGTGCCGTTGATCCGTTCCATTTACAGCCGTCTGGCCACCACTTTGGCTAGAGAAGGCAAGACCGACAAGGCCCTGCAGGTGTTGAACAAAGGTAATGAGTTGTTGCCTAAGGATATCTATCCTTATGTCTCGGAGATGTCTAACCAGTATGGCTACACGCAACGTTGTATCTTCTATCTGGACGATTTCTTTAGCTTGAATACGCCAGAAGCCACCAAGCAGGGTGTCAAGATGGCCAATGACATGTTGGATGGCTTTGTGGAGTTGTTCCAATGGTACGACAAGGCTGATGACAAAACCCTGAACTTCCATGCTGATGATATCTTCTATGATTGGATTTTCTGCGGAGCCTTCTTGAACTCGGTCAACAATAAAGACCAAGCCCTGAATGCCCGTTTCAAAGAGCTCAAGATAGAAAAGCTGATAGATTTCTCTTGTCAGCAATATCAGACCAAGATCAGAAATGCCATCGCCAACAACATGAATCAACGAGAGATTGGAGATGCTTTCCAGGGTCTTCAGCAGATGATGCAGGTGGCCCAGTTGACCGGCAATACCAATGCGGTTGTCAAGATCACGCAGTTTGCCGATAGCCAGATCAGCCTGATCAACCAAGTGTCACCACAGTTGGGCACCTATTTGAAAGAATTCCTGTATGGCAGACAAATTCAGGAAGAAGAGCCCGCCGAGGCGGCATAGTCCAAAACATTAAAAACGAATAAGATGAAAAAGTTTGCAGTAATATTATGCGGTTGCGGTACGTTGGACGGCAGTGAGATTCACGAATCGGTGATGACATTGTTAGCCATCGACCGTAATGGCGGTGAGTATTCGATTTTTGCCCCCGATGATTGGCAGTATCATGTGGTGAACCATATCACGGGTGAGTCTATGGATGAGCGCCGCAACATGCTTCTGGAGGCTGCGCGCATTGCCCGTGGCAAGGTAAGACCCATTCAGGAGTGCCATGTGGCAGACTTCGATGCCCTGGTGTTTCCTGGTGGCAATGGTTCAGCCAAGAATCTCTTCACCTACGCTTTGGAAGGTCCTGGCTGTACGGTCCGGGAGGATGTCGCTGCTCTGGTCCGCGCTTTCCATGAGGCTCGCAAGCCCATCGGAGCACTCTGCATTGCCCCGGTCATGTTGGCCAAGGTGCTGGAGGGTATCACCGTGACTATCGGCAAGGACCCTGGCACGGCTGCGCATGTGGCTGCCATGGGTGCCAAGCACGAGGAGACAATCCAAGGTGGTGTGGCGGTTGATGAGCAGAACCTTGTCTTCACCACCCCCTGCTATATGCTCCCTGCCCGCATCTCTGACATTGCCGATTGCGCCGACAACCTTATTAAGGCTATGTTACGCTATCTGTAATGGAAACCAATGTCGTGCTTGTCGGCTTCTCCGGAGCCGGCAAGTCCACTTTAGGTAAACAGGCTGCTCCGCTGCTCGGGCTCCGCTTCGTGGATCTCGACCATTATATAGAGCAGAAGTTGCAATATTCAGTTCCCCAGCTCTTCTCACAGTTTGGGGAACTTGTTTTTCGCAAATGCGAATACGATGCGTTGCAAGAATTGTTGGAAGAGGATGGCCAGCTGATAGCTGTCGGTGGCGGCGCCCCCTGCTATGCGCAAGCCATGCCGCTCATCTTGGAACGCAGTCTTTCCGTATATGTCAAACTGTCGGAGGAGGTGCTGGTCAACAGACTGGCCCATAGCAAAAAGCGTCGCCCCTTGACCGTTGATCTCTCCGATGATGAGTTGAGAAGATATGTGCACGAAACACTGCAAAGGCGAGCTCCATACTATGAGCAGGCCCATCTGATCATAGAACGCGATGACCTTACACCGGAGGCACTTGCCGAGGCCATTCGCAAAAGGCTGAACGCATCCTCATGAGGACATAATAAAACAGGCAGAGATTTCTCTGCCTGTTTTTATTTCTAAAGGTAAATTGCCAAGTCTAGTCCGTCATTGCCTCAACAGCCGCTTTGATACGGCGGCAGGCCTCTTTCAGCTTGTCTTCCGAGGTGGCGTAGGAGAGACGGATGCACTCGTCATCGCCAAAGGCGCTGCCTTGCACGGTAGAAACACCAGCATCCAGCAGGATATAGAAGCTCAGATCTTTGGAGTTCTCAATGACCGTTTTTCCGTAAGCCTTGGCGAACTCGGAATTTGCCGGCACATGTTTGCCATACAGTGAGTTCACTTTCGGGAAGAAGTAGAAGGCCCCTTGCGGCAGACGCACTTCGAAGCCCGGGATCTCTTTCAGCAAGCCAAAGACAAGGTCGCGACGCTGTTGGAAGATCTTGCGCATCCCGATGATATCTTCCGATGTGGCGGGGTCCATCTCCATGGCTTTGAGCGCTGCTCTTTGTGAGATGGAACCGGTGGCAGAGGTGATCTGTCCCTGCATCTTGCCACAAGCCTTGGCCACATCCACCGGAGCACCGATGAAGCCGATACGCCAGCCCGTCATGGCAAAGCCCTTGGCCACACCGTTGACGGTCACCACCTGATCCTTGATGAAGTCGAACTGGGCGATGCTCTCATGATGGCCCACGTAATTGATATGCTCGTAAATCTCGTCCGACATCACCATCATCTGCGGATTTTCTTTGACCACCTCAGCGATGGCCCGCAACTCTTCTTTGGTATAGACCATGCCGGTCGGGTTGGACGGACTGCTGAACATCATCAGCTTGGTCTTCGGGGTGATGGCTTGTCTTAATTGCTCAGCTGTGATCTTGAAGTCGTTTTCCAGCTTGGCGGGAATGTAGACACATTTGCCCTCTGCCATCTCGGCGATTGCTCTGTAGGAGACCCAGTAAGGAGTCGGGATGATGACCTCGTCGCCTGGGTTCACCAAGGACATGACCACTTGGTAGATGGATTGCTTGCCACCCGTGGAGACCACGATCTGGTTGGTTGCATAGTCGAGGTTGTTGTCTCTCTTGAACTTGTGGCTGATGGCCTTCAACAGGTCGGCATAGCCCGGCACAGGAGGATAGTGGGTGTAGTTGTCGTCGATCGCTTTCTTGGCGTACTCCTTGACCACGTCAGGGGTGTTGAAGTCGGGTTCGCCGATACTGAGGCTGATCACATCTTTGCCTTGGTCTTTCAATTCGCGTGCCAAGGCGGTCATGGCCAGTGTTTCGGAAGCGGCCATGCTGGTAACGCGTTTAGATAATCTTTCCATATATTGATTCAATATTGTTGTTCTAAAAAGGGGTGCAAAAGTACATAAATTTCTGATATCCAAAACAACCCCGTAGAGACGTTCCATGGAACGTCTCTACGATTATTTGCGATGGTCTCCCTGTTTTTTGACCAGTTGTCCGCACGCGGCGGCAATGTCCTGCCCTTTGCTGGCGCGCACTCTGACGACCATGTTGCAACTGTTCAGGTACTCGATAAAGGCTTCCCGATGGTTGGGGTAGCTCTTGTGAAATTTGCCATCCGGAGTCTCGTTGTACTCTATGATGTTGATTTTGACGGGGAAAGGACGGCAGAAACGAGCCAGCTGTTCGGCGGCGGCCACGGAGTCGTTGACGAAGGAGAGCAGCAGGTACTCCAGCGTGATGCGGTCGCCCGTCTTTTGATGATAATAGCGCAGGGCTGCCTGCAGGTCGTGGAGGCTATTGCCTTGGGTGACAGGCATGAGGGTCTCCCGGACGGTTGGGTCGGCGCTATGCAGCGAGATGGCCAAGCCGCAGGGGAAGTTACGGTCGGCGAGTGCCTTGATGCCTTTGATGATGCCGGCGGTGGATAGCGTGATGCGCGTGGGGGAGAGTCCCCAACCCTCCGGATCAGTCAGCTTGTCGATGGCTGTCATCACGTTGTCGAAGTTGAGCAGCGGCTCTCCCATGCCCATGAAGACGATGTTGGAGATTTCGTGCCCATACGCCGCGATAGCCTTGCGGTTCATCAGCACATACTCGTCCACAATCTCGCTGTAGTGCAGGTTGCGGATGAAGCCCATGGTGCCCGTCGCGCAGAAGGCGCAGCCTAAGGGACAGCCTACCTGGGAGGATACACAGGCGGTGACCCGGTCTTTGGAGGGAATCAGCACGCCCTCCACCTCTTTGCCATCGTGCAGCCGGATGGCGAACTTCAAGGTGGTGTCTTTGCTGCGCAACTCTTGCACGATCTCTGCCCGATGAAAGGTGAATCCGCGCTCCAGCCGCTCGCGCAGCGGCTTCGACAGGTTGCTCATCTCTTCAAAGCTACCGGCGCCCTTCTGCCATAGCCAGGTCCAGATCTGTTTGGCGCGGAACTTCTTCTCCCCGAGGGAGACTAGATATTCCTCTAAACGTTCGTAGGTGATGTCTCTTATATCTTCCATGATGATGATTATTTGCTGGGATGTACGGTGTGATGTAAGTCCACGATGATGTCAGGAAACCGCTCTCGAAGATGCCGGGCGGTCTGTTCGGCGAAATAGACGGAGCGGTGTTGTCCGCCCGTGCACCCGAAGCTGACCATCAGATGGTTGAAATGGCGCTCCCGGTAGTTGGTGACGGCGGCATCTACCAGTCCGTTGACGTGATTCTTGAA
Source organism: Bacteroidales bacterium (assembly GCA_017544105.1). Lineage (GTDB taxonomy): Bacteria > Bacteroidota > Bacteroidia > Bacteroidales > WCHB1-69 > F23-D06. The sequence goes on along the minus strand of JAFYEU010000145.1, from coordinate 2,564 downwards.
ATCAGCCACCTCCGGGTATCTTTCCAGGTATTGGATCACGCATTCGTCGCGGCCGGTGTTGTGGGCGAACTCCTTCTCTCGTCCCGGATTGGGCAGCGCGCGGCAGTCGAAAACGAAGCCGCCCCCGTTGCCGGACGGGTCTTCCGGCAACCCTTTCTTGAAGGAGAAACTCTGCACCACTACGGTCAGGGATTGAGAGGGCTGGTAGGGTTTGACCAGGTCGGAGGCAATGAGCCTGCGCAGGGTGGCAGTTAGCTCCGGCAACTCCATGGGCAAGTGCATCCGGTTGAGCAAGTTCTCCAGGTTGCGGACGGCGTAGGGGACACTCTGCAGGAAGTGGGTCTTGCGCTCGAAGTATCCGCGATAACCGTAGGCTCCCATGGCTTGCAATATGCGGATGAGGACAAAGCCGTGAAAATAACTGACAAAGGCTTCGCGGTCCACCTCTATCTCTTGGGTGAGGGTGTCCAAATACAGATTCAACAGGTGCATGCGGAATTCCTCAGAGAGGTCTGCCTTGGCATCATACAGCAGCGAGGCGATGTCGTATTGTAACGCTCCCTTGCGGCCGCCCTGGTAGTCGATAAAGAAGACCTTCCCGTCTTGCACCATGATGTTGCGCGACTGGAAATCCCGGTAGAGAAAGTAGTCACTGGGTGCGGAGAGCAGGTAGTCCATCAAAGCCTGATAGTCATCTTCCAGCTTCTGTTCGTTGAAGGGGATGTTGGCTAGTTTGAGGAAGAAGTATTTGAAGTAGTTGAGATCCCACTGCATCGACTGGCGGTCGAAAGCATGTCGTGGGTAGGCGACGGAGAAGTCGAAGTGGTCGCGGCCCGACAATTGCAACTTCGGGAGGATGCGTACCACCTGTTCGTAATAGCTTTTCACTTCTGGAGACAACTCACTGCCGTTTCGGGTTTTGCAGAGCAGGTCATAGAGGGTGGTGTCGCCCAGATCGGATTGTATATAGTGTTTTTGGTCGTCATGGATGGCCATCAGATGAGGCACGGGGAAGCCTTTGTCTTCAAAGAAGCGGGTGTAGGTGAAGAAGGCGATGTTCTCTGCCACATCGTCGTTGAAGGTGCCGATGAGGGAGGAACCGTCATTCATCACCAACCGGTAGTAGCGACGATGGGAACCGGAGGGAGCCAAGGCTACCGTGTCTTTCACACGATGGCCGGTTGTGGTTTCGGCCAATTGTTTCAGAATGGTCGTTTCGTTGGGTTGGTTGTCCATGTTATCTATTGTAGGAGGTTTAACAAATCCAGGGGATGATCAATGAAGCGGGTGGCGCCGGCGGCCTCCATCTCGGAGCGGGGACGGTAGCCCCACAGCACGCCTATGGGCGTCACGCCGGCGGCGAGGGCTGTCTGGATGTCCACCCCGGTGTCGCCCAGGTAGAGGGCCTCTTCGGGGGCGCAATGGGTGGCCTCGAGGATGTCATGGACCACCTGAGGGTCGGGCTTCACGGGGATGCCGGGGCGTTGGCCTAACAGGACGTCAAAGGTGACTTCCGGGAAGAAGGTGGCGAAGAGTTCCGGCAACGCCTCCTGCACCTTGTTGGTGGCTACCGCAATCCGGATGCCACGTTGCTGTAATTCGCGGGTTAGTTGCGAAATGCCGTCATAAGGGACGGTCTTGTCAGACATGTGGATGGTATAGTGGTCCAGAAACTCTTTCAGGCAGGTGTCGAACAGTGTTTTGTCGGGGAACACGCCTGGCAGGATGCGTTCTATCAGCTTGGGCATGCCGTTGCCCACGAAGTATTTGTAGGCATCGGAGGTATAGGTGGGGAAATGATGTTTCTCCAGCATGTGATTGGCTGAGTCTGCCAAATCCTGCAGCGTGTTCAGCAGCGTGCCGTCGAGGTCGAAGATTACTAATCGGATCATTTTTGGTAGAGATTGTAGTCGAAGGGGGAGTCAAAAGTGGCGAAGTCGGCGCCGAGGAGGTCCTTTTCGGAGATGATGGGGTTGGATACCTGCCAGTCGATGTGGAGGTCGGGGTCGTCAAAACGGATGCTGCCTTCGGAAGCTTTGTTGTAGAAGTCGGAGCACTTGTAGGCGAAGACGGTGTTGTCTTCGAGGGCGGCGAAGCCGTGGGCAAACCCGGCGGGCAGGAAGAACTGCACGAAGTTGTCGGCGGTGAGCAGCACGCTGTGGTATTGGCCGTAGGTAGGACTGCCCTTGCGAATGTCGACGGCGAAGTCGAGGGCTGCGCCTTGGATGACGCGCACCAGCTTGGCTTGGGCGTAGGGCGGGCGCTGGAAGTGCAGACCGCGCACCACACCTTTCTGGGAGCACGACTGGTTGTCTTGCACGAAGGTTTCGGTGATGCCGGCCTCTTGCCAGGCCTGTTGGTTATAGCTCTCGAAGAAGTAGCCGCGGGCATCCTGGAACACTTTGGGATGCAGGATGAGCAGGCCGTTGATAGGTGTTTTCTCTATTTCCATACGTGAAAAATTGCAGGCTGCAAAGGTAATAAAAATGTGTGAAAAACCCGCACACCTCCGGCGTGTGCGAAACGGCATCCATAGGTCTTGTGTCATAGTCACATTTTTAACA